>NZ_JBDPMH010000021.1:0-120297 GCF_039871735.1 Plantactinospora sp. B24E8 | reverse complement strand
ACGCGAAACCGTTCGTCTGGACCGCGACCCCCAGCGAGATCCTGGCCAAGGTCCGCTGGGTCCACACCGAGGTCCGCAAACTCCTCACCAACAACGACAAGTAAACGATCTCAATTACGCGACACTAGCGGTGACGAGGCGGTTCGACCTGACTGACGTGCAGTGGGCGGTGCTGGAACCATTGCTGCCGACGCCGAAGCGGCCAGGTCGACCGTCGTTATGGAGTAGACGGCAGTTGATCGGTGGGATCCGGCCGACGTGCTCGAACATTTCATTCCGGCTTCCGCCGCGTGACGACCGTCGAGCGCATCGTCGGATCGCCCTGGCCGAGCTGACGGCACCCGCAGGACCGCCCAGCGGCCGCCCGTACCGAGCTTCTCCAATCACCCCGTACCGACGAACTTTCTGGGAAAGGATTCGAGCATGCGAGCGATCACCGTACGGGACCGTGAGGCGGGTGTCGGCGGGCTCACCCTGACCGACATGCCGTACCCGCACGCGGCGGAGAACGACGTCATCGTGCGCGTACACGCTGCGGGCTTCACCCCCGGAGAGCTGGACTGGCCGGCGACCTGGACCGACCGCGCCGGCCGCGACCGGACCCCCAGCATTCCCGGGCACGAGTTGTCCGGGGTGGTGGCCGAGCTCGGCTACGGCACCACCGGGCTCACCGTGGGCCAGCGGGTCTTCGGGCTGACCGACTGGGCCCGCAACGGATCCCTGGCCGAGTTCACCGCGGTGGAGGCGCGCAACCTCGCCCCGCTGTCGGCCGACATCGACCACACCGTGGCCGCCGCACTGCCGATCTCCGGACTGACCGCATGGCAGGGACTGTTCGACCACGCCCACCTCACGACCGGGCAGACCGTGGTCGTCCACGGCGCCGCGGGCGGCGTCGGCTCGATGGCCGTCCAACTCGCCCGGGAGGCGGGCGCCCGGGTTGTCGGCACCGGCCGGGCCGCCCACCGGGCCGCCGCGCTCGGTTTCGGCGCGCAGGTCTTCGTCGACCTGGAGGCCGACGACCTGCGGCAGGTCGGCGAGGTGGACGTGGTCTTCGACGTCCTCGGCGGCGACGTCCTCGAGCGGTCGGCCGAACTGGTACGCCCGGGCGGCACCCTCGTCAGCGTTGCCATGCCCCCCACCGTGCGGCCCAGGGACGGGCGGGCCATCTTTTTTGTCGTCGAACCTGATCGCGACCGGCTCGCCGATCTCGCCGAGCGTCTTCGTACCGGGCGGCTCAACCCCATGGTCGGCGCGGTGCGACCGCTGGCCGAGACGGTCGACGCGTTCGCCCGCCACCACGGCACCTCCGGCAAGACGATCATCCAGGTCGCGGACGACCAGGAAACGCCTCGTTCCTGATCGTTCAGCCGGATGCCGTTGGCCGGCGCCCGCGCGGCCGTGTCACACCAGGGGGCTAACCTGCCGCTATGGGTCGCAGCCAGTCCGTGCCACGCGGAAACGATCCGCGTTTCGGGCCGGACGCCGACGACTCCGGTTCGCCGATCCTGCACGTCGACATGGACGCGTTCTTCGTCGCGGTCGAGGTGCGGCGCCGACCAGAACTGCGGGGCCGGCCCGTGGTGGTCGGCGGCGTCGGCCCGCGCGGCGTGGTCAGTTCCGCCAGCTACGAAGCCCGGGCGTACGGCGTCCGGAGCGCGATGCCGACGGCGCGGGCCCGGGCGCTCTGCCCGAGGGCGGTCTTCCTACCGCCCGACTTCGCCGCCGTCTCGGCCGCCTCGCACGCGGTGATGGAGATTCTTCGCGACGTCACGCCCCTGGTCGAGCAACTCTCGGTCGACGAGGCGTTCCTCGACGTCTCCGGGGCCCGGCGGCTGCTCGGCCGCCCCGCCGAGATCGCCCGGCTGATCCGGTCCCGGGTCGCCGGGCAGGAGCGGCTGACCTGCTCGGTCGGGGTGGCGCCGACCAAGTTCGTGGCCAAGCTCGGCTCCACCCGGGCCAAGCCGGACGGGCTGCTGGTGGTGCCGGCTGACCAGGTGCTGGAGTTCCTGCACCCGCTGCCGGTCGAGGCGCTGTGGGGGGTGGGGGAGCGGGCCGCGGAGACGCTGCGCCGGCTCGGCCTGGCCACGGTCGGGGCGATCGCCGAGGCGCCGGTCGGGATGCTGCGCGGCAGCCTGGGTGAGGCGGCCGCGGCCCACCTGCACGAACTGGCCTGGGGGCGGGATCCCCGCCAGGTCAGCCCGGAACACGTGGAAAAGTCGATCGGCGCCGAGGTCACCTTTGACACCGACCTGGCCGACCCGGAGACGATCCGGCGGGCGCTGCTCGGACTCGCCGACAAGGTGGGCGTACGGCTGCGCCGGGCGGGACAGGTCGGCCGGACGATCTCGATCAAGGTGCGGTACGCCGACTTCCGTACCATCAACCGGTCCCGGACCCTCGGCGGCCCGACCGACGTGGCCCGCGAGGTTTTCGACACCGCCTGGTCGCTTTTCACCGCCCTCGGGCCGGGTGACCGGATCCGGCTCGTCGGCGTACGCGTGGAGGGGCTCAGCGCGGCGGACCAGACGCCCCGGCAGCTCACCCTCGGTGCCCCGGAGCGCGGCTGGCGGGAGGCGGAGGCGGCCGCCGACGCCGCCGCGGCCCGATTCGGGCGTTCCGTGGTCCGCCCGGCGAGTCTGTTGCGCCGCGACGACCAGCGGTAGTCGGAAAAACCGGCGAGGCCGTGGGTCGTCCCGCTTTCCGACCCGCGACCCCCCTCGTAGACTGGCGGGTAAGCAGCCGGTTGGCTGCCACGGTCTGTCGGTTCGACCGGACCGACCAACGTGACCGGGGAGGAGTGCCGTGCCGCTCTCTGAGCACGAGCAGCGGCTGTTCGAGCAGATCGAGCAGTCGCTTGCCGAGGACCCAAAGTTCGCCTCGGCTGTGCGCGCCAGCGACCCGCGCTTCCACGCGCGGCGTCGCCTGCTCGTCGCGGTCAGCGGGATCATCGCTGGCCTTGCACTGGTCGTCTACGGCACGGTGAGCAAAACCCCGCTGCTCGGGGTAGCGGGCTTCGTGGTGATGCTCGGTTCGGCCGCGTTCGCGATGCTGTCGCAGCGACGGGCGCAGTCGCCGGATCTGCACGTCGTGGGTGGTACCACCAGCCGTCGGACCCGTGGGCGGCGCCTGTCCCTCGTCGACCGACTTGAGGAGAGGTGGCGTCAGCGGCCGGAAGGCCACCGCTGACCAGTTTGCCGTGGCGGCGGCCGGCAGGCCGCCGCCGGTCGTACCGGCCGGACCCCCGGTCCGGTGACCCCTGGTGATAGCCCATGTCCGGGCAACGGACGAATCGCCCCGATGGATCCAGTTCCGTCCGATGCGGCGTTTCCGCACGCCCCGCAAGCCCGACCGGAGCCGCAGCCGGCCGGTCTCACGCCGAGATCAAGCCCCGCCAGCACCCGAGGGCGGATGGATCCGCGCGGAGATCAAGCCCGACCGGGGGAAAGCGAATGCATCCGCGCGGAGAGCAAGCCCGGCAGGGGTTGGGGGCGGATCGCCCGCGTCGGGATCAAGCCTGACCGCCCAGAGCGGGTGATCCGCCCCCAACCCCCCACCAGCACCCTCAGCGAGACGCCCGACCGGCCAGCACCCGACGCGGATTCCAGCGGGTCAGACGCTCCCGGATCCGGCCCGACCGGCCGACAACACCGGCGGAAACGTCCATGACCGCCGCCCGCCAGCGGCTCAACACCGAGGGCGGCAGGGTCGCCGCCACGATCCGGGTACGTCGATCCGCCCGGGTGCTCAACGCCCGGCGGACCGCCCGGAGCGCCTCGCCGAGCGGAGCGTGCTGCCGCAGCGGCTCCCGGGCGTAGCGGGCCCGTTCCTCGACCCGCCCGAGCAGGCGTACCGCGTCTCCGGCGGGTCCCACGGTGAGTCCCTCCGCGACCAGCCGGTCGGCGGTGGCCCGGGGGGTCTCGGTCGGGTCGACCCGGATCCGGAAGTCGACCAGGGTGTCGACGAACTCGTCCCAGGCGGCGTGCGCGTCGGCCCGGGCCCGGGCCAGCTCGCTGTCACTGAGTACCACCCGGGCCACCCCCGGCGGCGCGTCACCGTCGGCGGCCGAGGCCAGTGCCCCGGCCGCGGCGGCGGCCCGGACCTGCCGTCGACGCCGCAGCAGGGCCCGGCGCAGGGCCGGCAGGCTCAGCAGCAGCACCAGCAGCAGCACCCCGGCCACGACCCAGAGCGGCCAGGTCGGCCCGCTGTCCGGGGCGACCCCGGCCGCGTCGCCGAGGTTCTCGTCGACGTCCTTGATCGGGGTGTTGTCCTCGGTCGGGTCGGCCGACGCCTCGGTGTCCGGCCCCTCACCGGTGGTCGGTGCCGTGGTCACCGGGTCGGGGGCGTCGACGTCCGGCGCCCAGCTCGTCCGGGACCGGGCCGAACCGGGGATGCTCGACGCCGGTGTCGGGTCGAACGGCACCCAGCCGATGTCGTTGAAGAAGACCTCGGTCCAGGCGTGCAGGTTCAGGTTCGTCAGGGTGTACGTGTTCTCCTGCCGGTTGGTGCCGTTGGTGAACCCGAACGCCACCCGGGCCGGGATGTCGGCGGCCCGGACCAGCCAGGCCATCGCCGCCGCGTACTGCTGGCAGAAGCCGACCTTGTTGGTGAGGAAGTTGACGATGTCCTGCCCGCTGACGCCGCCCTGGGTGCTGAGGCTGTAGCTGAACCCGTTGTCCCGGGAGAAGTAGTCGAAAATCGCCCGGACCCGCTCGTAGTCGTTCCGCTTGTTCCGGGTCAACCGCTCGACCAGCTCGTCGACCTCCCGGACGTCGTCGACCCGGGTGTAGAGCTGCCGCAGCGAGTGCTCCGGCGGCAGCGTCGACGCGGCGGCCAGCGCCTGCGGGCTGTAGTCCGAGCGTACGTAGTCGAACGAGTACTTCCGTCCCTTGGACGAGGCCCGGTTGGAGAAGACGACCTGCATGCCCTCGTCGTAGAGCCAGTTGCCGTCGACGTCCCGCATCGTCACCGGCTCGGCGTACACCGGGAGGAACGGCATGGTGAAGTCGAGGATCTCCACGTTCGCCTGGTGTGGGGTACGGGTGATGCCGCTGCTGGCCCGACCGGAGTTGCGGGGGTCGACCATGCCCCGGGTGACCGGGGTGCCGCTCGGCGTACGCGGGGCGAAGCCGGTGCGGCGTATGTCGTCGGCGACCGCGAACCGCAGGTAGAACGGATTCGGGTCGTCGGTGGTCACCTTGATCATGTCGCGGATCTCGGAGCGGTTCAGTTCCCCGCTGAGCGCCGCGAAGAGGTTGACCCGGCCCGGGGAGCCACCCTGGCCACCGACCCCGTTGCCCTGCCCGCCACCGCCCGAGTTGAGCTGGCTGAGCAGCCCCGAGGTCATCCCCGGCACGGCGAGCGGAAGCGCCACCGCGACGACCACCCCGATCACCGCCAGCCGGCGGCCGGCGGCGGCCAGCGGCGACGGCTCCCATACGTCGACGTCCCGGCCGTCCCCGGTGAACCGGCGACCGAAGTGCCGGACCCGGTCGACGTTGTCGGCGGCGAGCAGCCACAGGAACCCGGCCGCGCCGACCACGAACGGGATCGCCGAGACGCTCTCGACGTGCACCGCCACCGGCACCGAGTAGATCGCCAGCATCGGCAGCCCGGCCAGGGCCGGCCGGCGCAGACCGACGGTGAGCAGATCGACCACGACCGCCACCGCGCCGACCCCGAGCGAGGTGATGAACAGCAGCGAGTCGACGTCCTCCACCGGCACGCCGTACGAGCGCATGTCCTGGGCGGAGGCGCTGACCAGCGCGCCGAAGTGCCGCAGCGTGCCCGGGGTGGGGAGCAGGCCGAGCAGCTCGTCGCCGCTCGGGAAGATCCAGGTGAGGCCGAACAGCAGCGCGCCGGCCATGCTGACCGCCTGCGCCCAGATCGGCGCCCGCCACCACCGGGCCAGCGTCGCCGCTCCGGCGACCAGACCCACCAGTACGACGCACTGCACCAGCCAGGTCCACCGCTCGTAGATCGCCGAGAGTGGGGCGGCGGCGAGCAGGGTCGCCACCGCGGCGACGAACCCCAGGTGACGGCGTCCTCTCATGACGTACTCCCGTCCTGGCCGGTTGCTGCCGTGCCGTCGTGTCGGCCCGCCACGGTCACCGGACACCTCCGGTGACCGTCTCGGCCGAGACCGCCCGCCAGGCGAATCCCTGCGAGCCCCGGGCCGCCTGCGGCCAGAGCGCCGGCAGCTTGCTGCCGTGCTCGACGCCGACCACCCGCCAACCGCTCTGCATCAGGCCGAGGGCGGCGGCGCCGTGCGCGTGGTTCGCCTCCTCGCGGGCCTGCGGGGTGAGGTTCAGCCAGGTGGAGCTGTCCACCAGGAAGGCGATGCAGGTCGCCCCGTTGCCGCGCAGTCCGGCCAGCAACTCCGCCTCGGTGCCGGTCAGGGTGCCGAGCAGGGCGATCACCAGCCCGCCGTCGGAGCGCTGCCGGACCCGTTCGACCAGGGTCGCCACGTCGCCGCGCTGGCTGAGCCGCACCTCGGCCAGGTAGTCGAGCAGCAGGCCCTCGCCGCCGGCCTCGTTGGCGTTCACGTCGATCCCGGAGTCGCTGACCAGCCGCAGCTTGTAGCCGGCGGCCCGTAGGTGCACCGCGATGCTGGCGGCCGCCGAGACGGCCCACTCGAAGCTCGCGGTCGGACCCTCGCCCCGGTGGGCGAAGGCGCGGGTGTCCAGCACCACCGTCGCCCGGCTCTCCCAGGGCTGCTCCTCCCGGCGGACCATCAGCTCGCCGGTCCGGGCGGTGGACTTCCAGTGCACCCGGCGCAGGTCGTCGCCGCGCCGGTACTCCCGGGTCGCCGCGTCGTCCTCGCCGTGCACCGCGACCGACCGGGCCCGGCTCTCGCCGGTGCCGGCGTACTCGCCGGTGAGCCGGACCCCGGGCAGCGCGGTGACCTGAGGGATGACGGTGAGCGGGTCGACGCTGGGGAAGGCCCGGGTCAGTTCGCAGAGCCCGAACGGGTCGGTGAGCCGGATCACCAGCGGACCGACCTCGTAGCGGCCCCGGACGTCGGCCCGCACCGTGTACGCCACCGAGCTGGCCTGGTGCGCGCCGAGCCGCTCCAGCACCACCCGGGGCCGGCTGCCGAGCGCGTACGGCAGCCGGTCCTCGAGCAGCAGTGTCCCGGTCGGCAGCCGGGACATGTTCTGCAGCCGCAGCACCACCCGTGAACTGGCGCCGACCGGCACCCGGTGCGGTTGCAGCGACCGGCTGCAGGCCAGCTTGTAGCGGCTGCGCCCGACGTAGAGCGCGGCCAGCAGCGGCAGCACACCGAGCAGGATCGCCACCCGCAGCAGGTCCTTCTCGCCCAGGATCAGGGCGGAGAGCGCGGCCGCGACGGCGGCGGCGAGGAAGGACCGGCCCCGGGTGGTGAGACCGCGCAGCGCCTCGCGCACGGTCATCGCCTCCGTGGCTCGTACTGGGATCGACCGTTGCCGTCGCCGGACTGCGGCCGGGTGTCGTACTCCGACCGCTGCCGCTGCCGTTCGTGCGGCAGGGGCAGCCGGTGCACCAGGTCGGAGATGATCGCGTCGGTGGTCCGGCGGGACAGCTGCGCGTCGGCGGTGGAGATCACCCGGTGGGCGAGCACCGGTACGGCGAGCGCCTGCAGGTCGTCGGGGAGCACGTAGTCCCGGCCCTCCAGGGCGGCGACCGCCCGCGCGGTGCGCAGCAGCTGCAGGGTCGCCCGGGGGGAGGCGCCGAGCCGCAGGTCGGGGGATTCCCGGGTGGCGGTGACCAGGTCGACGGCGTACTGCTTCACCGCGTCGGCGACGTGCACGTCCCGGACCGTCGCGATCAGCTTGCGTACGGTGGCCGCGTCGGCGACCGGCCGCAGCTCGTGCAGCGGGTCGACCCCGGCGTGCACGTCGAGCATCGCCAGCTCGGCACCGGCGTCCGGGTAGCCCATCGCGATCCGGGCGGTGAACCGGTCCCGCTGCGCCTCCGGCAGCGGATAGGTTCCCTCCATCTCGATCGGGTTCTGGGTGGCGATCACCATGAACGGCGTCTGCAGCTCGTAGGTGACCCCGTCGACGGTGACCTGCCGCTCCTCCATGCACTCCAGCAGGGCGGACTGGGTCTTCGGCGAGGCCCGGTTGATCTCGTCGCCGACCACCAGGTTGGCGAAGACCGCCCCGGGGCGGAACTCGAAGTCGTGGGTTTCCTGGTTGTAGACGCTGACCCCGGTGACGTCGCTCGGCAGCAGGTCGGGGGTGAACTGGATGCGGCGGACCGAGCAGTCGATCGAGCGGGCGAGCGCCTTGGCGAGTTTGGTCTTGCCGACCCCGGGTACGTCCTCGATCAGCAGGTGACCCTCGGCGAGGAGAACGGCGAGCGCGAGTCGGACCGTGGCGGTCTTGCCCTCGATGACCTCTTCGATGTTGGCCACGATCGCGTCGCTGGCGGCACGGAACTGGTCGTTCGGCAGTGCGCCGCCCAGCTCGTCCCAGGTCTGTTGTGTCACGGGCCTCCTCCTCGTCGTCCACGGCCGTGTACATAGAGAGTCGATGGGACGGCCGTATGGTTCGCGGGAGAACACGTCCGTCCGGAAATCCGGATCACCCGCATGCCTCAGGCTAGCCGCATTCGGCTGTGGAGCCGAACACACCGACGATGAGGGCACAGACGGGCAGGATTCGACACCGGGCGAATCGGGTACGACAGCCGGCCGGTCGAGGCGGTACAGTAACTCCATGTCCCGGGCCCACCTGCTTCTTAGCGAGCCGTGCTGACGCGACTGACGCGACCAGCACGGCCACCCCTCCTGCGTGAGGGGTTTTTTTGTGCCCGGAGAATGTTCCCCCGGGTCACCTTGACCTGGCCCGCGACAAGGGCGGCCGAAGACCTGTACGGAAGCGACGAACGTACCGAGGAGACGTCATGACCGAGGTGACCGAGCCGGCGGCGGACATTCCGCCGTTCCGCTACACCGCCGAGCTGGCCGGGGAGATCGAGCTCCGCTGGCAGGACCGGTGGGCCGAGCGCGGCACCTTCCGGGCCCCGAACCCGGTCGGCCCGCTGGCCGACCCGGACCACCCGCGGGCCGACGCGGAGAAGCTGTACGTGCTGGACATGTTCCCGTACCCGTCCGGGGCGGGGCTGCACGTCGGCCACCCGCTGGGCTACATCGGCACCGACTGCTTCGCCCGCTACCAGCGGATGGCCGGGCGCAACGTGCTGCACACCATGGGCTTCGACGCCTTCGGTCTGCCGGCCGAGCAGTACGCGGTGCAGACCGGCACCCACCCGCGGACCACCACCGAGGCGAACATCGGCTACTACCGCTCGCAGCTGCGTCGGCTGGGCCTGGGGCACGACGACCGCCGCTCGGTGGCCACCATCGACACCGACTACTACCGGTGGACCCAGTGGATCTTCCTGCAGGTCTTCAACTCCTGGTACGACACGACGGTGCAGAAGGCCCGGCCGATCGGTGAGCTGGTCGCCGAGTTCGAGGCGGGCAGCCGGGCCACCCCGGACGGCCGGGCCTGGGCCGAGCTGTCCGACACCGAGCGGCGGCGGATCGTCGACGACCACCGGCTGGCGTACGTCTCCGAGGCACCGGTGAACTGGTGTCCGGGGCTGGGCACCGTGCTGGCCAACGAGGAGGTCACCGCCGACGGCCGGTCGGAGCGGGGCAACTTCCCGGTCTTCAAGCGCAACCTGAAGCAGTGGATGATGCGGATCACCGCGTACGGTGACCGGCTGCTGGACGACCTGGCGGCGCTGGACTGGCCGGAGCCGATCAAGCTGATGCAGCGGAACTGGATCGGCCGCTCCACCGGCGCGCACATCACCTTCGGCACCGACGCCGAGCCGATCCAAGTTTTCACCACCCGGCCGGACACCGTCTTCGGCGCCACCTACATGGTGCTGGCCCCGGAGCACCCGCTGGTCGAGACGCTGGTGACCGAGGCCTGGCCGGCGGGGACGAAGCCGGTGTGGACCGGTGGGCAGGCGACCCCGCGGGCCGCGGTCGACGCCTACCGGAAGGCGGCCGGGGCCAAGACCGACGTGGAGCGGCAGGCGGAGAACCGGGAGAAGACCGGCGTTTTCATCGGCGCCTACGCCACCAACCCGGTCAACGGGGCACAGATCCCGATCTTCATCGCCGACTACGTCCTGGCCGGCTACGGCACCGGGGCGATCATGGCGGTGCCCGCCCAGGACGAGCGGGACTGGGAGTTCGCCGAGGTCTTCGAGCTGCCGATCGTGCGTACCGTGCAGCCGCCGGAGAACTTCGCCGGCAAGGCGTACACCGGGGAGGGGCCGGCGGTCAACAGCGCCCGGCCGGACAGCGACCTGGACCTGAACGGGCTGGGCGTCGCCGACGCCAAGGCGCGGATCATCGAGTGGCTGGAGGCGACCGGCAACGGCTCCGGCGCGGTCACCTACCGGCTGCGGGACTGGCTGTTCAGCCGGCAGCGGTACTGGGGAGAGCCGTTCCCGATCGTCTACGACGAGGCCGGCAACGCGATCGCGCTGCCGGAGTCGATGCTGCCGGTCGAACTGCCCGAGGTGGACGACTTCTCACCGCGCACCTTCGACCCCGAAGACGCCGACTCCGACCCGGAGACCCCGCTGTCGCGCCGCAAGGACTGGGTCGAGGTCGAGCTGGACCTGGGTGACGGGCCGAAGCGGTACACCCGGGAGACGAACGTGATGCCGCAGTGGGCCGGCTCCTGCTGGTACGAGCTGCGCTACCTGGACCCGACCAACTCGGAGCGGTTCGTCGACCCGGCCAACGAGCGGTACTGGATGGGGCCGCGCGGTGAGGGCGACTGCGGCGGCACCGACCTGTACGTCGGCGGCCAGGAGCACGCCGTGCTGCACCTGCTGTACGCCCGGTTCTGGCACAAGGTCCTGTTCGACCTGGGACACGTCTCGTCGTTCGAGCCGTTCCGGAAGCTGTTCAACCAGGGCATGATCCAGGCGTACGCCTTCACCGACGAGCGGGGTGCCTACGTCGAGGCGGCCGAGGTCGAGGAGGTCGACGGCGCGTACTACTTCGGTGAGCAGCAGGTCAACCGGGTGTACGGCAAGATGGGCAAGTCGCTGAAGAACGTGGTGACCCCGGACGAGATGTGCGCGGCGTACGGCGCGGACACGTTCCGGGTCTACGAGATGTCGATGGGCCCGCTGGAGGTCTCCCGGCCGTGGGAGACCCGGGCGGTGGTCGGGGCGTACCGGTTCCTGCAGCGGGTCTGGCGGGCGCTGGTCGACGAGCAGACCGGCGAGCTGCGGGTCGTCGACACCTCGGCCGACGAGCCGACCCGGCGGCTGCTGCACCGGGCGATCGACGGGATCCGGGCCGACCTGGACGGCATCCGGATGAACACCGCGATCGCCAAGCTGATCGAGCTGACCAACGGCATCACCCGACTGGAGGCGACGCCGCGCGAGGTGGCCGAGCCGCTGGTGCTGATGCTGTCGCCGTTCGCCCCGCACATCGCCGAGGAGCTGTGGCAGCGGCTGGGGCACGTCGGGTCGCTGGCGTACGAGCCGTTCCCGGTCGCCGACCCGAGCCTGCTGGTGGCCGAGTCGGTGACGTACCCGGTGCAGGTCAACGGCAAGGTCCGGGGTCGGGTCGAGGTGGCGGCGGACGCCGCCGAGGACGACGTACGGGCCGCCGCGCTGGCCGCGGTCGCCGACCAGCTGGGTGGTAGGGAGCCGCGGAAGGTGATCGTGATCCCGGGTCGGATGGTCAGCGTCGTCGCCTGACCCCACCCGGCGCGGGCGCCGGGCGGCGGACTGTTCCGCCGCCCGGCACCTCGGCTCGTGCCCGGAGCACCGGCCGGGTGGCGCTGCTACGCGATGGCGGCGATGTCCCCGTCGTCGAAGTAGATGGCCTGGTGGAGGCGGCCACCGAGCGCTGCCGCGTAGCGGGCCAGGACGTCCTGACCGGAGATCCTGCCCTGTTCGATCTGTGAGACGCGTCCCTTGGTGACGCCCATCCGGTCGGCGATCTGCTGTTGGGTCAGGTGGCGGGCCCGGCGGATCTCGGCGAGGCGGTGCCCGATGACGGTGGCGAGCAGTTCCTGCTTACCCGCTTCGACGGCCTCCTCGCCACCGGCCCGCTCGACCTGCTGGCTGCGGATGTCTCCCCATCGCGAGTAGCTGCTCATTGCCGCCCGCCCTCCTCCTCGGCGCGTTCTTTCAGATAGATCTCGTAGCGTTGCTCCGCCAGCGGGATGGCTTCCTGGTACCACTCGTGCCACCGTCCCGCCTTGTCGCCGGCGACGAGCAGAATGCTCGACCGCCACGGGTCGAAGGCGAAGAGGATCCGTACGGTGCTGGGGCGTAGTTCCTTGAGGTTGGCGACCGACGAGCCGTGGATCGTGTCCACGAGCGGTCGGCCGAGCCCCGGCCCGGTTTCGGCCAGCAGATCGATGGCCTGCACGACACGAGCGTGGGTGGGCGCATCGAGGTCGTCGATCCAGTCCCGGACCTCGTCGACGAGGTAGATCTCCCACTCGGCGCCGCTCACAGGCAGAGTATAGCGGACGGTAAACCCCGGTTGCGTGAGCCGGAACGGCAGTCAGGTCGGGCGCCGGGCGGCGGACTGTTCCGCCGCCCGGCGACCCGGCTGCCGCGACCGCCCGTCCTACTGCTGTTGGACGAGGCGGAAGGACTGCGCGGCGGTGCCGTTGCAGGCGTACTGGACGAGTTGGACGCTGTCGGCGGTGGCGGCGCCGGGCACGTCCAGGCACTTGCCGCTGAGCCGGTTGACCAGCCGGTAGTAGCCGCCGCCCTCGGCGACCGCCTGCCACTGCTGGTTGTTCCCGCCGCTGTAGGTCCAGAGCTGGATCGGCGCGTTGTCGGCGGTGGAGACGTTCGTGACGTCGAGGACCCGGGTGCTGTTGTTGCGGTTGTTCACCCGGACGAAGCCGCCGCTGGTCGGCTGGAGCTGGTACTGCTGGGCGAGGCTGCCGTTGCAGGCGTACTGCTGGACGGCGGTGCCGTTGGCGGTGCCGGCGGCGCGGGCGTCCACGCACTTGCCGCTGCCCCGGTTGACCAGGGTGTACCAGGCGGTCGGGGAGACCGGCGGGTCGGTGGGCGGGGGAGTGGTGCCACCGCCGCCGCCGAGCCAGAGCAGCCCGTCGATCAGGAACCGGTTCTGGACCTCGCTGGCGAAGGTGGACGACAGCGGGACGTTGTTGGCGTAGTCCATCGCGTTGTGCCCGAAGTTGGTGTAGAGCATCTTGTAGCTGGTGTTCGTCCAGATGATCGGGTAGTAGCCGCCGTACCAGGTCTGGTTCGGGTCGGTGCCGAGCGGGAAGCTGCTCGGGTCGACCGAGGCCAGGATGTTGATGTTCGGGTTGGTCCGCAGGTCGCGACTCCAGCTGTACCACTCGCTCACCGACGAGGTGAAGGTGGCGGGCAGGCGTCCGGTCGACGGGTGGTCAGGGCCCTCGACCCGAAGTACGGCGGTGGTCGGTCCCCAGGTGTTCGACTGGAACGCGCCGGTGCCGAGGAACTGGTTGTGGTACCAGTCCCAGGCGCCCGGGTTGTCGTTCCACGCCGAGACGTGGAAGCCGAGCCAGCCGCCGCCGCCCCGCATGTACTGCTCGAACGCGGGGCGCTGGGCGGCTGGCGGCAGGTCGTCCAGGAAGATCACCACCTGGTACTGGGCCAGGTTCGCGGTGTTCAGCCGGCTCCAGTCGGTGGTCGCGGTGTAGCTGAAGTTGTGTTGGGCGGCGATCTGCGGGAACCACTGGTTGGCTTCCCGGACGAAGCTGATGTGGGCCGCGTCCCAGGTGCCGTTGTAGAAGGCGATCACGTTGAAGGCCGGGGCGGCGGCCCGGGCCGGGCCGTGGGTGGGTGCGGCGAGGGCGGCCACCAGCGCCAGGCAGAGCGCGAGGAACTGGGCCACCTTCCGGGTCACGGTGGGGCGGGTACGGGCGATCATGGCGCGTCCTCTCGGCTGTCGCCGCGCCGGTGGGGGTGTGGGGATGGCGCGGCGATCGATGACACGCTATGGCGTACCGGACCTTGCGTCAATATCGGACTTAACCGAAGTGTGCAAGTTGCGAACTGTGTGGTAATCCCCGGACTAACTGTAACGAATGTTTACTGATGCTCGCACCGTACCCGTCCGGACCGCAACCCGCGGTGACACGTGGGTGTCCGGCAGGCCGACCGGAGGTGGCGAAGATCCGCCATGTCCGTGCTCCGCCACCGGTCACGGCGGTCAACCGGCCGCCCGGCCGCCGAGAATCTCCGACGGCGGCGCCGGCCTCTCGGCGATCGCCCGGAGGAAGGACTCGTTCATGCTCAGACCCATACCCGGGACATCCCGCGCGGCGGCCGCGGCCGCCGTGGTCCTGGCCGCGCTGCTCGCCGTGCCCGTCGGCGCGGCCACGGCGGCGCCGGTGCCGGACGGCGGCACCACCGATCCACTGCGCAAGGTGGACCCGGGCGTGCTCGCCGCGGCGCGCTCCGGGACAGCCGCCAGCTTCTTCGTCGAGTTGGCCGACGAGGCCAGGCTCGACGACGCGGAGCTGGACCGCGTCGAGCGATCCGCCGCCGGCCGGGCCGGCCGGATCGCCCGCACCACCCGGGTCTACCAGACCAAGGTGGCGCACGCCGAACAGACCCAGCGCGGCCTGCGTACGCTGCTGCGCGACCGGCACGCCGACTTCACCCCGTTCTGGATCACGAACGTCATCGAGGTGACCGGCAACCTGGACCTGCTCACCGAACTGGCCGGCCGTGCGGACGTCGCCCGGATCACGGCGGTCGGCGTGACGAAGCTGACGGAGCCGGTCCGGACCGCTGGCGCGGAGACCGACAGCGACGAACCCCTGCTCTGGAACCTCACCGCGACCGGCGCCGACAAGGTGTGGCGCGAGTACGGCACCCGGGGCGAGGGCGTTGTCGTCGGCAGTGTCGACTCCGGAGTGCAGTACGACCACCCGTCGCTGGTCCGGCAGTACCGGGGCAACAATCGCGACGGCACCTTCACCCACGACTACAACTGGTTCGACCCGACCGGATGGTGCCTGCCCGAGACGCCCTGCGACAACCAGGGGCACGGTACGCACACCGTCGGCTCGATGGTCGGCGACGACGGCGCCGGACACGTCACCGGCGTGGCACCCGGCGCCACCTGGATCGCCGCGAAGGGCTGCGAGGCCAACTACTGCACCAACCCGTCGCTGCTCGCCGCCGGCCAGTGGATGATCGCCCCGACCGACCACAACGGGGAGAACCCCCGCCCGGAGATGTCGCCGGACATCATCAACAACTCCTGGGGCGGTCACGAGGGTGACCCGCACTTCTACGACACGATCATCGACTCCTGGGTCGCCGCCGGCATCTTCCCGGTCTTCGCCGTCGGCAACGAGGCCGAGGACTACCCCGACCCGTGCGGTACGGCCGGCCACCCGGCCACCAACCCGCGGGCGTACGCCGTCGGCGCGACCGACCCGGACGGCGTGATCGCCGACTTCTCCAGCCGTGGCCCCGGCCCGGACGGCGGAGTGCGGCCGGACATCACCGCTCCCGGGGTACGGATTCTCTCCACCCTGCCGGGCAGCACGTACGGATACATGGACGGCACCTCGATGGCGGCCCCGCAGGTCGCCGGCGCGGTCGCGTTGGCCTGGTCGGCGGTGCCGAACCTGCGCCGGGACGTGGCGACCACCCGCGAGTTGCTGGACCGTACCGCGCACGACGTCGACGACCTGCGGTGCGGTGGTACGCCGGCCGACAACAACGTCTACGGCGAGGGCCGGCTGGACGCGTACGACCTGGTGACCGAGGCGTCGACGGCGCAGCTCGGCGGGATCGTGGTGCACGCGGAACGGGACGGTAACCCGCTGGCCGGCTCCCGGGTCACCGTGACCTCCAACCTGGTCACCCGGACGGCGCGCACCGACCCGCGTGGCACCGTCCAGTTGGGTCGCGTCCCGGCCGGGGAGTACACCCTGACCGCGACGTTCTTCGGGCAGCGGACCCAGCGGCGCACCATCACCGTGGCGCAGACCGGCACGGTCAACCTGACCGTCGACCTCTCCGAGGCCGCCCCGTGGCAGCCGGTGCAGGGCCGGGTCACCGACCCGGCCGGCAGGCCGGTCGCCGGCGCCCGGATCACCCTCGCCGACGAGACCTTCCCGGGTTTTGTCACCGACGCCAAGGGCCGCTACACCGGGATGCTGCCCGAGGCCGACTACAACCTGCTTGTCGACTACGGGCGCTGGCTCGCTCCGAAAACGGTCGGGCTGACCGTGGACGGGCCGGAGACGGTGGACGTGACGCTCGCCGCCAAGACCGACAGGTACGGCTACGCCGCCGGGGTCACCGCCGGGAAGTGGGAGAACGGCGGCGCGGTGCTGGCCCTCACCGGCGACACCGCGAGCCGGCAGATCGACCTGCCCTTCCCGATGACCTTCTACGGCACCACGTACGACCAGATCACCGTGCACACCGACGGCTACCTCACCCTCGGCGCCGACAGCGCCGCGTCGGTCGGCGCCAACGGTCCGCTGCCCGCCCCGGCGGTGTCCGCCCCGGCCGTCTACGCCTTCTGGGACGACCTGGTGCTCGACCACGCCGCCACGGTGCGGACGAAGTCCACCGGGTCGGGGACGAACCGGCAACTGGTGGTCAGCTGGACCCGGGCCGCCCTGAAGAGCGACCCGAAGCAGCGGGTCGACGTCCAGGTGCTGCTCGGCGAGCGGGGCACCGTCACCGTCCGGTACCGCAAGCTCGGCACCGGTACGGTGGCGGCCGGCGGCTCCGCGACGGTCGGCATCGAGGACGCCACGGGACAGCACGCGCTGACGTACTCCCGGGACGAGGCGGTGCTCGACGAGGCGACCGCGGTCACCTTCACGGTTCCCGGCCGGGGTTTGCTGCGCGGCACCGTACGGGACGCCAACGACCGTCAGCCGCTGGCCGGCGCGACGGTGCAGGTCGAGTCGCCCGGCGCCCGGCAGCCGGCCACCGCGACCACCGACGCCGACGGCTTCTACCAGCTGGAGGCGCCGGCCGGGGCGGCCACGGTGACCGTGCTGCAGCCCGGGTACGACCTGCCGCCGGCCGCCGTCACGGTGGTCGAGGGCAGGGTGGTCAGACACGACGCGGCACTGCGTACGCCGCTGCTGCTGGCCAACCGGAGCGCGGTGTCGGTGAGTGTCCGGCCCGGACAGACCCGGACCGCGACGGTGACCCTGACCAACAAGGGGGACCTGCCGGCCAGCTGGCTGGCCCGCGAGATCAACTCGGCCACCCCGCCCGCCGGGGTACCCGGCAGGGTGCTGGGCTCCTTCCCGGTGAAGGACTTCTACTACGCATTCGGCGTCGGGTACCGCAACGGTGAGCTGATCGTCTCCAACTCGTACCTCTTCGGTCAGCTGCAGCGCTTCTCCACCGACGGCCGGGTGCTCGGCACGGGGGTACTGGACATCGGCGGCTGGCCCTCGGACATGGCGTACGTGCCGGGGCGGGACCTGATGTGCGCGCCGACGATGTCCTTCGTCGGGGAACTGCCGATCGCCTGCTTCGATCCGGACACCCTGGAGGTCGAGGAGACCGTCACCGGGTCGTGGGCCGGCAAGCTCTACTACGGGCTCGCCTACCGCGCTGCCGACGACACCTTCTATCTCAGCGGGGACGGGGTGATCCGGCACCTCGCCGGCCTGTCGCACCCGCAGCCCGGCGCGGTGCTGGGCGAGTGCACGCCGCCGGTGCCGTGGATGACCGGGCTGGCGCTCAACGAGAAGGAGAACGTGCTCTGGGGCATCAACCAGGACAGCAAGGAGTCGATCTGGGCGATGGACCCGGAGAACTGCCGGGCGCTCGCCTCGGTGCCGGACCCCGACCCGCGCCCGCTGACCGGTGCCGGGCTCGACCTCGACGACCAGGGCAACCTGTGGGTGCTCGGCAGCGGCACCGGCCGCCCCTACGCCAGCTCCGTCTACCACGTCGACGGCTCGCTGCCCGCGTACAGCGACGTGCCGTGGCTCTCCGTCGACGGCTCCGGTGAGGTGGCGGCGGGGGCCAGGCAGGCCCTGACCGTCACGGTCGACTCCACCGGCCTGGCGCCGGGCAGCTACGTCGGCACCGTGCTGGTGAGCAACAACGGTGCCAAGAGCCCGGCCACCCCGATCACCGTCTCGGTGACGGTCACCGGGTGAGTGTCACCACGACGCGGTGAGGACGGGGGGCGTCCGCCGAAACGGCGGGCGCCCCCGCACCGACGCTCAGAGCCAGTCGTGCCGGGCGACGAACCAGCCGAGCTGCATCCGGGTGGCGCTGCCGGTCACGTCCATCAGCTGGCGCAGCCGCCGCTGCACGGTCCGTACCGAGATGCCCAACTGGGAGGCGACCGCCTTGTCCGGCAGTCCGGTCATCATCAGCGACAGGATCCGCCGGTCGGTCGCGGTCGGCACCGTCCACCGGTCGACATCGTCGAGCACCGTGCTGGCCGGGGCGAGCCGCAGCGGCGTGGCCCGGTCCCACACCTCGCCGAAGAGCGCCACCAGCACCTCGACCCAGGTGGCGCCGTGCACCACCAACGCCCACGGCTCGGTGCTCTCGCTCCGGCCGGGAAAGGAGAGCAGAGCCATCCGGCGGTCGGCGACGGCGAGCTTGCCAGGTACGTTCACCGCGACCCGGGCCTGCTCGCCCGCGGCGATGAACTGGCCGATGTGCGCGGAGGCGCCGTCCCGGTCGAGTGCCCGTCGGTCGTAGACCACCCGGAACCGTACGCCCCGGCCCAGCAGTTCCCGCTCGGTCGGGTTGTCGTTGATCCTGGCCGCGTACGGCGGACACTCGAAGCCGAGCACCTCCTCCTGCGCGCCGCGCAGGAACTGCTCGAACGTCTCCATGATCGCGGCGACCCCGACCACCATCCGGACACCCTGGTCGGCCGGCTCCGCCGCGCGTCGCTGTCGCAACCAGTCCCGCAGGCCGGTCCGGGCCTCCTCCAGTTCGCGCACCCGCTGGGTGAGCAGCGCGTCGATCGCCAGGTCGGGCGGGGCGGCGTCGACCCGGTCGCCGGCCCGGCGGACCAGCCCGGCCCGGACCAGTTCGGCGAGCGCCGTCTCGACCTCGTCGACCCCGGTGTCGAGCCGCCGGGCGAGCGCGGCCGTGCTGCCCGGGCTGCCGCCGACCAACTCGAGGTAGACCTTCTCCTCCGGCTCGGTCAGACCGAACGCGCGCAGCACCGTGCCCACCACCCTCGAGGAGCCGGCCGTGACCCGGCCGGGTGGCGCGCCGACCGGGCGTCCGACCACGCCTGAACCACGGCCAAGCAGGGTAACCGGGCAGCCGGAAGCCAGCTCGGCCGGCCCACTGGGTGGTGACGGTCGTCTGGTCGGGTCGCGACGGGTGCGCCCGGCCCCGGGCTGGTCGGCGGCGGTGGCGGCTCCGTTCGTTCAGAGCAGGTCTTCGAGCAGGATCGGGAGTTTGCGGATCCGCCGGCCGGTCGCGTGGTGGATCGCGTTGGCGATCGCGGCCGAGACGCCGACGATGCCGATCTCGCCGACCCCCTTCACCCCGAGCGGGTTCACCACCGCGTCCGGCACCTCGATCATGTCGACGACCACGTCCGGCACGTCGGCGTTGGTCGGTACCAGGTAGTCGGCGAGGTTCTGGTTGGCGTACCGGCCGGTGTGCGGGTCCATCCGGGTCGCCTCCAGCAACGCCTGGCCGACCCCCCAGAGCATGCCGCCCATCAGCTGGCTGTGCGCCGTCCGGCGGTTCAGCACCCGGCCGGGGGCGAAGACACCGACGAGTCGGCGTACCTGGATCCGGCCCAGGTCGGCGTCGACCGCGACCTCGGCGAACTGCGCCCCGAAGGTGTGCATCGCGTGGTCGCTGGTCATCGGCGACACCGGCATCCAGGTGCCGATGGCCTCGACGTCCGGCATGTGGTTGCGGTCCAGCAGCTGGTGGTAGGTCTCGCCGACCTCGGGCCGGTCCCGCCGGCAGAGCCGACCGTCCCGGACCACCACCTCCGCCGGGTCGGCGCCGTGCAGCGGTGAGCCCTGGTCGGCCACCGCCTGGCCGATCAGCTGGTCGCGCAGCTGGGTGCAGGCCAGGTGTACGGCGGCACTGGTCGCGCCGGCCCCGGCCGAGCCGACGGCGGCGGCGATGTTCGGCAGGTCGCTGCTGCCGCCGACGAACCGGACCCGGTCCACCGGCAGGCCGAGCGCGTCCGCGGCGACCTGGGTCATCGCGGTCAGCGCCCCGGTGCCGAACTCGGAGATGCCGGCCTCGACCACGCTGCTGCCGTCGCCGTACATCCGGGCCCGGGCCCGTTGCGGGCTGATCGGCGCGGCGACCGGGTAGGCGGCGGTGGCCACGCCGGTGCCGACCAGCCACTGCCCGTCGCGTCGGACACCGGGCCGCGGGTCGCGGTCGGCCCAGCCGAACAGTTGGGCACCGCGCTGGTAGCACTCCTTCAGGCCCTTGCTCGACCACGGTTTGCCGGTCTCCGGGTCGACGTCGGCGTGGTTGCGCAGCCGCAGCTCCAGCGGGTCGAGACCGACCGCGTACGCCAGCTCGTCCATCGCGGACTCCAGGGCGAACATCCCGGTCGCCTCGCCGGGTGCCCGGGTGAATGTCGGAGTGATGATGTTGCCCCGGACCAGCCGGTATCCACCGGCGTAGTTCGGGCAGGCGTAGGTGACCGCGGCCGACTCCAGGGACATCTCGGCCCAGTCGTCGAAGTGTGAGGTCAGCGAGATCTTGTCGTGGGTGAACGCGGTCAGCCGACCGTCCCGGCCGGCGCCGAGCCGGATCCGCTGCTCCTGCTCCTCCCGGTGCCCGCAGGAGTGGAACTCCTGCTCGCGGCTGAGTGCGAGCCGGACCGGGCGGCCGACCACCCGGGCGGCGAGCGCGGCCACCGTGACGTGCGGCCAGATCAGCGCCTTGGAGCCGAAGCTGCCGCCGACGTAGTGGCTGACCACCCGGACGTCGGTCGGTGGCAGGCCGAGCAGTTCGGCGACGCTGAGCTGGGTCGCCTTCGGCCCCTGGGTGGCGTCGTAGAGGGTGAGCCGGTCGACGTCGTCCCAGACCGCCGTGGTGGTCGACGCCTCGATCGGGTTGTGGTGGTTGACCTCGAACCGGTACGTCAGGTCGAGGGTCACCTCGGCGTCCCGCAGCGCCGCCTCCGGGTCGCCCCGGGGCGGGTTCCGGCCGGGGACCAGCCCACCGAAGATCTTCTCCGGCTCGTACGCCCGGTCCCGTCCGGCGTCCAGCAGGGTCAGCGACGGCGTCTCCGCGTAGCTGACCCGGACCAGGGTGGCGGCGTGCTCGGCGCGTTCCAGGGTGTCGGCGACGACGACCGCGACCGGCTGCCCGGCGTAGTGCACCACGTCGTCCTGCATCGGGAAGAAGCTCTGGCCGTGCGCGATCAGCCCGGCCAGCCCGGGGAAGAGTTTCGGTTGCGCCGCGATCCGGGGCAGGTCCAGATGGGTCAGTACGGCGATCACGCCGTCCGCCACCATCGCGTCGCGGCAGTCGATCCCGATGATCCGTCCACTCGGCACCTGCGCGCCGACCAGTACGGCGTGGGTCAGGTCGGGAAGGTTGACCTCGGCGGAGTAGCGGGCCGCCCCGGTCACCTTGGCCCGTCCGTCGACCCGGTCGAGGGTCGCGCCGATCGCCGGACTCATGACGTACCGCCTCCGTCCCCGCTGAGCATTCCCGGCGCCGTGCCGTCGTGGATCTGCGGGTCGCCGAGGACCATCCGCAGTGCCCGGACGATGGTCCGTCGAGCCAGCTCGATCTTGAAGTCGTTCATCCCGTACCCGACCGCGTCGGCGAGTTCCTCGGCGGCGGCGGCGGTGAAGGTCTCGACGGTGGCGGGGGCGCCGCGCAGCACCGCCTCGGCCCGGTGGGCCCGCCACGGTTTGGTCGCCACCCCGCCGAGGGCCAGCCGTACGTCGCCGATCGTCTGCCCGTCCAGGCTGACCGCGACCGCGGCCGAGGCGAGCGCGAACTCGTACGACTCCCGGTCCCGGACCTTCAGGTAGAGCGAGCGGGTGGCCATCGGGTTCGGCGGCACCTCGATCGCGACCACCAGTTCGCCGTGCGCGGTCGGGTGTTCCCGCTCCGGGGTGTCGCCGGGCAGCGGGAAGAAGTCGTCGACACCGATCCGGCCGGCCCCGCCCGGCCCCTGGGTCAGCACCACCGCGTCGAGCGCGACCAGCGCCACCGCGACGTCGGAGGGGTGGGTGGCGATGCACCGTTCGCTGGTGCCGAGGATCGCGTGGCCCCGGTTGATGCCGTGGACGGCGCTGCACCCGGTCCCCGGTTCGCGCCGGTTGCAGGGCGCCGCCACGTCGCGGAAGTAGCCGCAGCGGACCCGCTGCATGAGGTTGCCGCCCATCGACGCCATGTTCCGCAGTTGCGGGGAGGCGCCGAGCAGCAGGGCCTGGGAGATCACCGGGAACCGGCGGCGGATCGGCAGGGCCTGGGCGACCTCGCTCATCCGGGCCAGCGCGCCGATCCGTACCCCGCCGCCGGGCAGTTCCTCGACCTGGTGCAGCGGCAGGTCGTTGATGTCGACCAGCCGGCGGGCCGGGGAGACGTAGCTGCGTTGCAGGTCGACCTCGGTGGTGCCGCCGGCCAGGAAGGTGCTCGCCGGGTCGGCGGCGACGGTGCCGACCGCGGTGGCGACGTCGGCCACCCGGGAGTAGCGCAGCGGCCTCATCCGACACCCTCCACCGCCGACGGTCCGCCGCCGCCCGGACCGGTGGCGGGCCGGCCGGAGCCGCCCTCCGCCGCGGTTTCCGGGAGCCGGTTCGACGCCTCGTCGCGGACCTGCCGGATCGCGGCCCGGATGTTCGGGTACGCCGCGCACCGGCAGAGGTTCCCGCTCATCCACTCCCGGATCTGGTTGTCGTCGTCGGCGTGCCCCTCGGCCAGGAACGCCACCGCCGACATGATCTGACCCGGGGTGCAGTAGCCGCACTGGAACGCGTCGTTGCTGACGAAGGCCCGTTGCATCGGGTGCAGGTCGACGCCGCCTGCGAGGCCCTCGATGGTGGTCACCTCGCGGGACTCGCAGGTGATCGCCAGGGTCAGGCAGGCCAGCACCCGGCGCTTGTCCACCCAGACCGTGCAGGCCCCGCAGGCACCCTGGTTGCAGCCCTTCTTCGTGCCGGTCAGGTCGAGCCGGTCGCGTAACGCGTCCAGCAGGCTGACCCGGGGTTCGACGAGGACGTTGCGCGGGGTGCCGTTGACGTGCAGCCGGACCACCACCGAGTTCGGGCCCCGCACGACGGCGCTGTCGGCGCTGCGTACCGCGTCGGCGGTCTCCGTGTAGGACTTCACCCGATCACCCCGCTGAGGTTCGACGGTCGGTGCGGGTACGCCGCGCGGACCGGAACGGCCCACCCGGGCGGATCCGGGTGTTGCCCACACGGTACCGCCGATCAGGGCTTATCGGGCATACAACTCAAAAGGGCTGGGGGTTCGCCGGTGCCGTCCCGGCCCTCCGCTCGGCCCGCCACCAGCGGGCCCCGAGCACCGTGGCGGCGACCAGACCGAGCCCGGCCGGTGCCACCGCGAACCAGTTCACCTCGTCGGGCGAGACCACCGCCGCCCCCACCGCGGCGTAGCCGAACGCCGAGGGGGCCGAGGCCAGCACACTGCCGACCAGGAACGGCAGCAACCGGGCGCCGGTGGTGCCGTAGCCGTAGCTGACCAGCCCGAAGCCGCCGACCGGCAGCAGACGTACCGAGACCACCCCGAGCACGCTCTGCCGGGCGAACCAGTGGTCGAGCCGGGCCAGCCGGCCGCGTACCCGTTCGGCGACGAAGTCCCGACCGAGCAGCCGGCCGACCGCGAACCCGGCCCCGGCGGCGAGCAGCGCGGCGGCCAGCGTGTAGCCGGCCCCGCCCAGTGGACCGAAGACCGCTCCCCAGACCACGGTGATCGCGGTCCGGGGGACCAGGGCGAGCATCAGCACCGCGGCCACCGCCACGGCGACCACCGGGGCCAGCGGACCGAGCCGGTCCGCCAGCCCGGGCAGCCCGGCCAGGTCCGGCCGGGGAGCCACCAGCAGGCTCAGCCCGAGCAGCCCGAGCAGGCCGAGCAGCAGGGCGAACCGCGCGACCGACCGCTGTCGCAGCAGCCGTCGGACGCGCCCGATCACGCCCGGGCGGCGGCCAGCGCGGCGGCGCGTTCCGCCCGCAGCCGCTCCGACCAGGTGTCGTCCAGCGGCGGCAGTTGGTGCGCGCCGGTCGCCCAGCGCAGCAGCAGGTCGGCCAGGGCGGGGTTGCGGGCCAGCGCCGGACCGTGCGAGTACGTGCCGAGCAGCTTGCCCCGCCACGCCCCCTCGGTCGCGCCGTCGTTGCCGATGCCGGTGGTGACCCTGGCCAGCGGGGCGACCCCGGAACCCAGGTGGGTACGACCGCCATGGTTCTCGAAGCCGCTCAGCGGCGGCAGCCCGAGCCGGATGTCGATGTCACCGGCGAGCTCGCCGACCGCCCGGCTCGGCCCCCGGTCGGAGTGCAGGTCGAGCAGGTCCAGCCCGGCACACTTGGCGCCCTTGGCGAAGAACGAGCCGCCGAGCAGCTGGTAACCGGCGCAGACCGCGAAGACCACCGACCCCTGGGCGACCGCGCGGTGCAGCCCGCCGTCGGCGAGCAGCCGCTGCGCGCCGAGCGCCTGCGGACCGTCCTCGCCACCACCGATCAGGTAGATGTCGGCAGTGGTGGGCAGCCGCTGGTCGGAGCGGACCTCGATGGTCTCGACCGGCATCCCGCGCAGCTGGGCCCGGCGGGCCAGGATCAGCATGTTGCCCCGGTCGCCGTAGGTGGAGAGCAGGTCCGGGTAGATCCAGACGATGCGCAGCACACTCTCGGAACCGTGGTGCACCGGATATCCCCTGTCAGTTGACACGGTCCAACTCCGCTCGGATGTCCTGGAACGCCGTGTAGTTGGCGATCACCTCTAGCCGGCCCGGCGGCACGCTGGCGACCGCGTCCGCGAAGGCCCGCACGTGCTGGAACGGTACGCCGTTGACGTCGAGCCGGACCGCCAGGTCGTACGCCCGGTCCCCGGTGATCAGCACCTGGCGGCCGCGCAGCGGCGAGAAGTCGACGTCGAAGAGCCAGGAGGTGTCCAGTCCGTCGGGGTCCCGGGCGTTGATCGACAGCAGGGTGGGCGCCTCCTCGGCCATGTCGAACGCCTCGAGCCAGCTCGCCGGGTTCTTCGCCAGCAGCAGCCGGATGGTCCGCCCGTCCCGGTTCACCTGCGCGTACCGGCCGGCGACCGAGGCGACCCCGGCCAGCCGGGAGACCGCGTCGTTGGGGCGTACCCCGAACTCGGCCGCGACGGCGAGCGCGGTGGCCGCGTTGCCGAGGTTGACCCGGCCGGGCAGCTGCAGCACCACCTTGTGCCAGGCGCCGGCGGGGTCGAGCACCCCGTCGTCCTCGACCACCCACTGCGGCTCGGGCCGGCGCAACCAGCAGCCGGTGCACCACCACTGGTCGGACATCCGCTCGATCGGGGAGCCGCACTCGGGGCAGACCCAGGAGTCGTCGTGCCAACGCTGGCCGGCGCTGAACCAGGTGACCGGGGCGGGGCGGACCGCCTCGCTGCGGTTCGCCGGCGGGGTCGCCGCCCAGACCACCATCGGGTCGTCGGCGTTGGCCACCACCCGGACCTGTGGGTGGCGCACCAGCGCGGCCCGCCACAGCTGCGCCATCATCGCCACCTCCTTGGCCCGGTCGAGCTGGTCCCGGGAGAGGTTGAGCAGGGCCACCACCCGCGGCTCGGTCGCCTCCAGGACCTGGGCCAGGTAGTGCTCGTCGACCTCCAGCACCGCGTACGGGGTGCTGCCCGCCTTGGCCAGCGCGGAGGTGTGTCCGGTCGGCATGTTGGCGCCGAACGAGTTCGTGGCGACCGGGCCGAGTACGCCGACCGCGGCGGCGGTCAGCCGGGTGGTGGTGGTCTTGCCGTTGGTGCCCGAGATCAGCGCGATGGCGCGGCCGGCGGCCAGGTGTGCCAGCAGATCAGGATCGATCTTGAGGCCGATCCAGCCGCCGATCACCGAGCCGTCACCCCGGCCGGCGGCCCGGGACAGGGCCGCCGCGGTGCGCGATACGGAGCTGGCCACCTTTGCCCGAAGGGGCATCTTCGCGTCCGTCACGCGAGCGAGGTTACCGGACGGCGCGGCGCGGCCGACCGTCGCACGAGGGACCCGTCCGGGGCGGGCGGCGGGTCGGGGTGCGGGTCGGGATCGGCCACCGGGTGTCGGCGACCGGGGTGGAGTGGGACCGGACGGGCCGTTTCCTCCACCTCGCGCCACCCGTCGGAAATTTTTCCTCCACTTCCCTCCCCGGCGGTCGTCACAGGCGGTCGAGGCGCCTGGGAAAAAAGGGGCGAAGCTGCGCGATTGACGCAGGGCTTGATGGTGTCGGATAACGGACCCGTGGGGCCGGGGTCCCGTTCCCCTCCACCTGACGCCACCCCGTCTGACGTGCGCTTTCATCCGGACATCGGGCGCGTTTCCCGGGCGATTCCGGTTGCGGGTGGAGGGAAGTGGAGTAGAGTGGGGCGCGATGGGGGGCCAGGAGGGCCCGCCGGCCCGGGGGGCAGCGGTGCCGCGAACACCGCTGAAAAGGGCAAGGGGGTTGGGCCGGTGTTTCTCGGCACGCACACCCCGCGCCTGGACGACAAGGGCCGGCTGATCCTTCCGGCCAAGTTCCGGGATGAGCTGGCGGGAGGTGTCGTGATCACCAAAGGGCAGGAGCGCTGCCTCTACGTCTTTCCGATGCCCGAGTTCCAGCGCATCGCCGGTCAGCTGCGCGAGCAGCCGATGACGCACAAGGCCGCCCGGGCCTACAGTCGGGTCTTCTTCGCCAGCGCGCACGACGAGATCCCGGACAAGCAGGGTCGGGTCACCATCCCGATCCACCTCCGGGAATACGCCGCGCTGGACCGGGACCTGGTGGTGATCGGAGCGAGCACCCGGGTCGAGATCTGGGACAAGCGGGCCTGGGAAACCTACCTCGCGGAGAACGAAGAGGAGTTCGCCGACATCGAGGAGGGGGTGCTGCCGGGCGGACTGTAGGGCGGCGCGTGCCGACGCCCGACGTACTGCGAGATCTCCACCCGCTCGAGGTTCCTGGCGCCTCTTCCCCGGTGCCAGGCGCGAACCGCCGGCAGGTCCGAAGGTCGGGCCCGGTGGGCAGAGCGGATGGGGATCTGGCGGTATGACGAGCAGGGGACAGACACCGGGCACGTCCGGACGAGACAGGGGTCAGTGGGGGGTCGACATGGGGGAGCTACGCGGTACGCACGTACCGGTGCTGCTTGAGCGGTGTCTCGAGCTGCTCGCCCCCGCGCTGGACCGTGACGACCGGCCGTCCGTGTACGTCGACGCGACACTCGGGCTGGCCGGGCACGCCGAGGCGGTGCTGGCGGCCCACCCGCGCACCGTCCTGATCGGACTCGACCGGGACACCGAGGCGCTCGCCCACGCGCGGGCCCGACTCGCCCGGTACGCCGACCGGATCCACCTGGTGCACGCGGTCTACGACGAGTTCGCCGAGGTGGTCGAGCGGCTCGGCTACGACGGCGTGGACGGTGTGCTGTTCGACCTCGGTGTCTCCTCGCTCCAACTCGACGCGCCCGACCGCGGGTTCGCCTACGCCCAGGACGCGCCGCTGGACATGCGGATGGACCAGACCACCGGGACCACCGCCGAGGAGGTCCTCAACACCTACTCGCACGGGGAACTCGCCCGGGTGCTGCGGGTGTACGGCGAGGAGCGGTTCGCCGGCCGGATCGCCTCGGCGATCATCCGGGAACGGGAACGGTCCCGGTTGACCTCCTCGGCCCGGCTCGCCGAACTGGTCCGGGAGTCGATCCCGGCACCGGCCCGACGAACGGGCGGACATCCGGCGAAGAGAACGTTTCAGGCTTTGCGGATCGAGGTAAACCGGGAGCTGGCCGCGCTGGAGACGGCGTTGCCGGCCGCTCTGGACGCGCTGTTCCCGGGCGGTCGTGTGGTGGTGCTGTCCTACCACTCGTTGGAGGACCGGATCACCAAACAGGTGTTCGCCGGCCGGGCCCGCAGTACGGGCCCGGTCGACCTTCCGGTCGAGCTGCCCGGCACCGGGCCGATGCTGCGGTTGCTCAGCCGGGGGGCTGAGCTGCCGGGCGAGACGGAGGTCGCG
The DNA here is from genome assembly GCF_039871735.1 of Plantactinospora sp. B24E8. Lineage (NCBI taxonomy): Bacteria > Bacillati > Actinomycetota > Actinomycetes > Micromonosporales > Micromonosporaceae > Plantactinospora > Plantactinospora sp. B24E8. The sequence goes on along the minus strand of NZ_JBDPMH010000021.1, from coordinate 92,143 downwards.
GCCAATCCGCGCGCCGCCTCGGTGCGGCTGCGGGCGGCCGAGCGGATCGACCCGTCCGACGACCGGACCCCGGCGACGACATCGAGGAGGACCGCCCGCGAACGGTCCCGCCGCGGTGCCGTGCCCGGGGCGTCGAACGGCTCGGAGAGAACTGAACGGGACCTGCCGCGATCGCCGGTCGACGGCGACGGCACGACGGTACAGGGGGAGGGAACATGAACGTCAACAAGCGCGAGCGTCGGGTCGAACCCGACGTGACGCGCGGCGCTGGACAGCGCACACCGCGGTCGGGGGGCCGGACCACGGTGCAGCGGGCCGGACGTACGGGTGGCGGCCGGTCCAACGCGGCACCGGCGAGTCGGGTGCGGGGGGAACGGGAGTACCCGACGCAGGGTAGCGCCGCCCTGCGGGCACGGAACTGGGAGCCGTCGGTCGAGCCGGACCGGCCGGTACGGGTCTGGGACAGTTCGGCGGAGCGGCCGGAGCGGCCGGCCGAGTCCGGCTCCGCCACCCGGGCCGGCCGGCGGACCCGGCTGCGGGTCGCGCCACCGCTGCCGGTGGCCCGACCCCGGGTCTCCTTCGTGGCGCTGATCCTGGTGCTGGTGGTCGGCGGGATGCTCGGCATCCTGGTGGTCAACAGCAAGATCAACGAGAACGCGTTCCGTCAGGAACGGCTGCAGCAGCAGCGGTCCGTCCTGGACATCCAGCAGCAGGAACTGCAGCAGAAGATCGACGACGCGGAGGTGCCGGGCAACCTGGCCGCCCGGGCCCGCAAGCTGGGCCTGGTCGACTCGGGTCCACCCGCCTTCATCCAGCTGCCCGACGGCCAGGTGATCGGTGTGCCGCAGCCGGCCGGCGGCGAACCGGCGATCACCAGTCCGCAGGGTGCCGGGGGATAGTCGGTGGCCTCGCGGTCCGACGACCCGCGCCGGGACACCTCGGTGTCCCGGCGCGGCGCGTCACGTACCGGCGACGGCCGCAGAGCCGGCGCCGACGGCCGGGACTCCGGTGACGGATCCGGGCGGGACGGGGCCGGGTTCGCCGGCATCTCCGACGCCCGGGCCTACACCCCGCGCGGCCGGACCGTGCGGGACAACCCGGAACTGTCCCGGCGCTACCGCGGCGGTCCCGACGATCCGGTCGAGGTCACCGGGCGCCGGGGCGCCGCCGACCCGGGGCGGGGCCGGCGTACCCCACGCAGCAGCCGGTCCGGTGATCCGTTCCGGCCGGCGCTGCAGGTGCTCGACGGCGGCCGGGCCGGTACCCGGACCGTCCGCCGGGCCGCGTCCGGCACCGGCCGGACCGTCACCGCCCGGCCGGTCCGTGGTGACACCGAACCGCCGGCGGCACCGGCCCGGCGGCCGCGCGGCGACGGACCGACCCACGGCGGCGGCACCGGCGTACGTCGACCCCGACGCGGTCCCCGCAAGCCGCTGCGGCTGGCCGACTCGCACCGGCGGCTGCGCCTGGGCACCCTGCTCGCACTGGCCATGTTCACCACGATCGGCATCCGGCTGGTCGCGCTGCAGGTCGTCGACGCCCCGGAATACCAGGGCAACGGTCTGCGGGACCGGCTCCGTGAGGTGGTACTGCCGGCGCCGCGCGGCGCCATCTACGACCGCTACGGCGCGCCGCTGGTCCGCAGCGTCGAGGCGCGGTACGTCTTCGCCGACCCCACCCTGATCGAGGATCCGGCCCGGACCGCCGCCGCGCTGTCGCCGCTGCTCGGCATCCCGGTCTCCGAGCTGACCGAGGGGATGAAGCCGAAGAAGCGGCCGGACGGACGGGCCTCCCAGTTCGAGTACCTGGCCCGGGGGGTGGAGACCGCCACCGCCGAGAAGATCCTGGCGCTCGAACTGGACGGCATCGGCACCGGTCGGGACGAGCGCCGCGAGGTGCCCGGCGGTGACCTGGCCGCCAACCTGCTCGGCTTCACCAGCGACGACCTGCACGGCCTGGAGGGGCTCGAGGCGCGTTACGACGACCTGCTGCAGGGGGTCAACGGGAAGCGGGTGTACGAGGTCGGCAAGGGCGCGCTCGCGGCGGAGATCCCCGGTGGCTACAACCGGGTCACCAAAGCCCGGCCGGGCAGCTCGATCCAGCTGACCATCGACCGCGACCTGCAGTACGTCGTGCAGCGGATCCTCGGCCAGCGGATGCAGGAGGTCGACGGCAGCACCGGGGCGGCGCTGGTCCTCGACGTACGGACCGGCGAGGTCCTCGCCCAGGCCAGCTATCCGACGTACAACGCGGCGGACTGGAAGAAGTACAAGGCCGAGGACCGCGACGACGCGGCCACCAGCTTCGTGGTGGATCCCGGCTCGGTGCACAAGGCGATCGTCTTCGGCGCCGGGCTGGAGGAGGGGGTGATCACCCCGCAGACCGCCTGGCCGATCGCCAACGGCATCTGGAAGGGCGACCAGTACTTCGCCGACACCCATCCGGTCGGCGGTCGGAAACTGAGCGTGGCGGGCATGCTCGGCTACTCCTCCAACGTCGGCACCATCAAGATCGCCGACGCCCTCGGGGCCGAGAAGGTCTACCAGTACCAGCTCAAGTTCGGGCTGGGTAAGGCCACCGGGGAGGGGGTGCTCGGCGAGGCCTCCGGGCGGGTGCTGAAGCCGCCGACGGAGTGGAGCGGCTCGACGTACGGGTCGGTGCCGATCGGGCACAGCGTCGACGTCACGCCCCTGCAGATGGCCGCCGTCTACGCGGCGATCGCCAACAACGGCACGTGGGTGCAGCCGCACCTGGTCCGGGAGATCCTCCCGTCGGACGGCTCCCGCCGGGACGGCCCGGCCCCGCAGACCCGGCAGGTGCTCAGCCCGGCCACCGCCGCCGCCCTGCGGCAGCTGATGGAGGCGCCGGTGACCATCGAGGGCGGCACCGCCGGCAAGGCGGCCATCCCCGGTTACCGGGTCGCCGGCAAGACCGGCACCGGCTCCCGGGTGGTGGACGGCCGGTACGCCCCCGGCGAGGTCGCCTCGTTCATCGGGATGGACCAGGCGGACGACCCCCGGTACGTGATCGCGGTCTTCGCGCACACCCCACAGGGCGGCGGCGGGGACATCTCCGCGCCGGCGTTCAAGGAGATGATGGAGTACACCCTGCGCCACTACCGGGTGCCGTCGACCGGCACCGCGCCGCCGAAGTTCGTGGTCTATCCGCGTTGACCAGGCCGAACAGGACATCATCGGTAGGTGCGGGCAAACCACCGGGGCGGCTGTGCGGGGTGGACCCCCCGACGGGGTAGGGTCTGACGCCGTGCCCGGCAATCCCCGTCCCCAGGCCGTGACGCCGATCCGGCTCGCCGATCTTGCCGCGCGGGTCGCCGCCGGCCCCGCCACGCGGGCCGACCTGGCCAGCGCCGAGTTGCCGCCCGGCGGGGCCGAGGTGACGGTCACCGGGATCACCCACGCCAGCGGCGAGGTACGCCCCGGTGACCTGTACGCCGCGTTGCCGGGCGCCCGCCGGCACGGCGCCGAGTTCGTCCCGGCGGTGGCGGCGGCCGGTGCGGTCGCCGTACTCACCGATCCGGCCGGGGCGGCGGCGGCCGCCGAGGCCGGGCTGCCGGCCCTGGTCGTGCCGGACCCCCGGGCGGTGCTCGGCGAACTGGCCAGCGCGATCTACGGCGACCCGACCGCCGGACTGACCGTGATCGGGATCACCGGCACCGCCGGCAAGACCAGCACCAGCTACCTGATCGAGTCGGGGCTGCGGGCCGCCGGCCACGTCACCGGGTTGATCGGCACCGTCGAGTGCCGCCTCGGTGACCTGGTGGTGGACAGCGTCCGGACCACCCCGGAGGCCACCGACCTGCACGCCATGCTGGCCGCCGCCCGGGAGCGCGGGGTCACCGCGGTGGCGATGGAGGTCTCCAGCCACGCGCTGGTGCTGGGCCGGGTCGGCGGGGTGCGGTTCACCGTCGGCGGCTACACCAACTTCGGTCACGACCACCTCGACTTCCACGCCGACGTGGCGGACTACTTCGCGGCCAAGGCGCGGCTCTTCGACGGCCGGTGCGCCGCCGAGGTGCTCAACCACGACGACCCGGCGCTGCGCCCACTGCGTAAGCCGACGACGGTCACCTACTCGGCGGCCGGTGACCCGGACGCGACCTGGCGGGCGGAGCGGATCACCGACGTCGGCTACACCCAGACCTTCACCGCGTACGGCCCGGACGGGGTGGCGGTCGAGGCGGCGGTCGCGCTGCCCGGCCGGCACAACGTCGCCAACGCGCTGCTGGCGATCGCCACCCTGGTCGCCGCCGGGGTGGACCCGGCGGTCGCGGCGGCCGGGGTGGCCGCCTGCCCCGGCGTGCCCGGCCGGCTGGAACTGGTCGACGCGCCCGGCCCGGTCCGGGGCGTGGTCGACTTCGCGCACACCCCGGACGCGACCGTCGCCGCGCTGACCGCGCTGCGGGAGCTGACCGGCGCCGACCACCGGCTGATCTGCGTACTCGGCTCCGGCGGCGACCGGGACCAGGGCAAGCGGGCGTTGATGGGCGCCGCCGCGGCCCGGGGCGCCGACCTGGTGGTGGTGACCGACGACAACCCGCGCAGCGAGGACCCGGCCGTGATCCGGGCCGCGGTGCGCCGGGGGGCCGAGGAAGCCGGCACCCCGGCCCGGATCGTCGAGGTCGGCGGCCGTCGGGCCGCGATCACGGAGGCGGTCCGGCTGGCCGAGCCCGGCGACGTGGTCGCGGTCCTCGGCAAGGGGCACGAGCGGGGCCAGGAGATCGGCAACCGGGTCGAGCCCTTCGACGACCGAGTCGAACTCGCCACCGCGCTCGCCGCCCGGTTCGACACACTGGTGGAGCAGCGATGATCCCGATGACCCTGGCCGAGATCGCCGCCGTCGTCGACGGCCGACCGGTCGCCGACGATCCACGGCTGACCGTCACCGGTCCGGTCGAGTTCGACTCCCGCAAGGTACGCCCCGGTGGGCTCTTCGTGGCGTTCCCCGGGGAGAAGGTCGACGGGCACGACTATGCGGCGGCGGCGGTCGCGCAGCGGGGCGCGGTGGGCGTACTCGGCTCCCGGGCGGTCGACGGCGTGCCGATGGTGCTGGTCGACGACGCCCGGGTGGCGATGGGTCGGCTGGCCCGCGCGGTACTGGACCGGCTGCCCGAGCTGACCGTGATCGGGTTGACCGGCTCGTCGGGCAAGACCACCACCAAGGACCTGGTCGGCCAGCTCACCGCCCGGCTCGGCCCGACGGTGGCGCCGGCCGGATCGTTCAACAACGAGCTGGGGCATCCGTACACCGCGTTGCAGGCCGACGCCGACACCCGCTACCTGGTGCTGGAGAAGGGCGCCCGGGGGATCGGGCACGTCCGGTACCTGTGTGAGATCGCGCCGCCCCGGATCGCGGTGGTGACCAACGTCGGCACGTCGCACATCGGCGAGTTCGGCTCGGTCGAGGCGATCGCCCAGGCGAAGGGGGAGCTGGTCGAGGCGCTGCCGGCCGCCGGGCTGGCGGTGCTCAACGCCGACGACCCCCGGGTGCGGGCGATGGCGGTCCGGACCGCCGCCCGGGTGGTGCTGGTCGGTGAGGCCGGCGACGCCGACGTACGGGCCGAGGACGTCACCCTCGACGAGCGCGGCCGGCCGTCGTACACCCTGGTCACCCCGAACGGTCGGGTGCCGGTACGGCTCGGGGTCAGCGGACGGCACCAGGTCGGCAACACGCTGGCCGCGGCGGCGGTGGCGCTCGACCTCGGCATGCCGTTGGCGGAGCTGCCGGAGGCGCTCGGCGCGCTGGTGCTGCCCTCGACCCGTCGGATGGACGTCTTCGACCGGGCCGACGGGGTGACGGTGATCGACGACTCGTACAACGCGAATCCCGGCTCGATGGCCGCGGCGCTGCACGCGCTGGCCGCGATGGGCCGGGGCCGACGTACGGTCGCGGTGCTCGGCTACATGGCCGAGCTCGGCGAGTTCGAGCGGGACGGTCACGCGCAGGTCGGTCGTCTCGCGGCCGAGCTGGGTGTCGACCGGTTGTTGGTGGTCGGTGAAACGGCCGCCCCGATCCGGGACGGAGCGGTGGCGGTGGCGGATTGGGGAGGAGAGTCGGTGCTGGTTACCGATCAGCAGGCGGCGATCGGGCTGCTGCGGCGCGAGCTGCGGTCGGGCGACGTCGTCCTGGTGAAGGGTTCGCGTTACCGCACCTGGGACGTGGTCGACGCGCTGCGTGAGGCGGCCGTCGGTCCCCAGGGGGGCGCCCGATGAGCCACGTGACGGACGTGTCGGTTCCGGCGGAAGGCGTCGCGGCGTGAGGGCGGTTGTCGTCGCCATCTTCGTGGCGTTCCTGATCTCGCTTTTCACCACACCGATCGCGATCAAGGTCTTCACCCGGTTGAAGGCCGGTCAGCCGATCCGGGCCGAGGGCCCGATCATGCACCAGGGCAAGAAGGGCACCCCGACGATGGGCGGGGTGGTGTTCATCGTCGCCACGGTGATCGCGTACGTCGCCGGTCACCTCGCCCTGACCACCCTGCCCCACCAGCAGATCGCCCAGGTCACCCCGACGATCACCGCGTTGGTGCTGCTGGGTCTGATGGTCTTCTCCGGTGCGGTCGGCTTCCTCGACGACTTCCTGAAGGTCCGCAAGCGCAACAGCGCCGGGCTGAACAAGCGCGGCAAGCTGCTCGGCCAGATGCTGGTCGGCGCGGTCTTCGGGGTGGTGGCGCTCTACTTCCCGAGCACCGCCGGGGTGACCGTCGGCAGCACCGCGCTCTCCTTCATCCGCGACATCAACGCGCTGGAGGTCGGCAAGATCGCCTCGGTGGTCATCTTCATCTTCGTGGTGATGGCGACGACCAACGGCGTGAACCTCACCGACGGTCTGGACGGCCTGGCCACCGGCGCGTCGGTGATGGTGCTCGCCGCGTACGCCCTGATCGCGTTCTGGCAGTACCGGCACTGGTGCGCGGACGAGGCGTACGCCGCCGGCGGGGCGTACTGCTACGTGGTCCGGGACCCGTTGGAGATCGCCCTGATCGCCGGGGCGGCGGCCGGCGCCTGTGTCGGCTTCCTCTGGTGGAACACCTCACCGGCCCGGATCTTCATGGGTGACACCGGCGCGCTCGGCCTGGGCGGGCTGATCGCCGGCATGGCGATGGCCACCCGGACACTGTTCCTCCTGATCATCCTCGGCGGGCTCTTCGTGATCATCACGATGTCCGTGGTGATCCAGATCATCTCGTTCCGGACCACCGGCAAGCGGGTCTTCCGGATGTCTCCGCTGCAGCACCACTTCGAGTTGGCCGGCTGGAGCGAGGTCAACATCGTCGTCCGATTCTGGATCATCGCCGGGATCGGGGTGGCGATCGCCCTGGCCCTCTTCTACAGCGAGTTCCTCACCGCGGTCAGCTGATCCTCCGGCCACTCCGGCCAGCGGACCGGCACCCCGCCGGCCGGACGCCCCCTCTCCGGTGCCCGGTGCCCGCCCGCCGGTCGGCGTCCCGTTCGTGGCCCGGCGCCGACACGCCGGTCGGGTGATTACCCGGCGGCGGGCCCGGGCAGCGTCGATGATGGGCGGAACCGGGAGGACGAAGGGGTGGCGCGGTGACGGACGAGGCGCCACGGCGACCGGCGGGGAACGGCGGCCCCGGCGGTGGGCGTGCGGGTGCGGGCGGCCCTGACAGCGGACGTGCGGGACCGGTCGGTGCCGACGCCGCAGCACCGTCGGCCGACGGCGGCGGCCCCGACGGCGGCGGAGGACGGGCGGGCGCCGGTGCGCGTACCGCCGGTGGCGTTGCGGACCCGGCCCGGGCGGGCGGCGGCGATCCGCCGTACCCGCCGGTCGGCTCCGGCGTCGGCCTGGCCGGCGGCCTGGCCGCGCTGCGTGGGCTGCTGGCCCGACCGCTCGCCTCCTACTACCTGCTGATCTCCAGCTCCGGGCTGCTGCTGCTGATCGGCCTGACCATGGTCTTCTCGGCCACCAGCGTCCAGGCGCTCGCCACCGACGGCAACCCGTTCACGATGTTCGCCAAGCAGGCGCTGTTCGCGTTGATCGGGCTCGGCGCCTTCTGGGCCTGCCAACGGCTGCCGGCCAGCACCTTCCGGTCCATCGCGTTGCCGACCCTCGGCGTCGCGGTGGTGCTGCTGGTCCTGCTCGACGCGCTGCACGCGCTCGGCAGGCTCACCGGCAACGCCAGCTTCGGGCCCTTCGAGGCGGAACTGCTCTGGCTGATCATCGGCCCGATCCAGGTGCAGCCCTCCGAGCTGGCGAAGTTCGGCCTGGTCCTCTGGGGTGCCGACATGATCGCCCGGAAGGGGGCGGCGCTGGGCTGGTGGCGGGAACTCGCCACCCCGCTCTTCCCCGCCGTGGGTCTGCTCTTCGTCCTGGTCGGCTACAACGACCTCGGCACCATGCTCTGCCTGCTCGCGATCGTCGTCGGTCTGCTCTGGGCGGCCGGGGTCCGCAAGCGGGTCTTCGCCGTGCTGTCGCTGCTCGGACTGGTCGGCGTCGGCCTGCTGGTCGCCGCCGCCTCGCTTGGCGCCGGCTCCGGCGAACAGGGCGAGCGGAACTACCGGCTGGCCCGGCTGACCATGTTCATCAACCCGCCGCCGCCCGACGAATGCGGCCTCGACGGCTGCTACCAGTACCTGCAGGCCCGGTACGCGATCGACAACGGCGGCTGGTTCGGCGTCGGACTCGGCAAGAGTGTGCTCAAGTGGGACTGGCTGCCCGCCGCGCACAACGACTTCATCTTCGCCATCCTCGCCGAGGAACTCGGGGTGGTCGGCTGTGCGGTGGTACTCAGCCTCTTCGCCGTGTTGACGTACACCGGGCTGCGGATCGCCCGCCGGGTCGCCGACCCGTTCCGGCGGCTCGCCGCCACCGCCGCCACCGCCTGGCTGGTCGGCCAGGCCGTGATCAACATCGGCGGGGTGGTCGGCCTGCTGCCGATCACCGGCCTGCCGCTGCCGTTCATCTCCGACGGCGGAAGCGCCCTGGTCGTGACGATGGCCGCGGTCGGCATGCTGGCCTCCTTCGCCCGCGCCGAACCGGAGGCGGCGCGAGCCCTGCACGCCCGTCCGGCGCCGCGATGGGTCCGACTAGTCTGGGCCCCGTTGCCGCCGCTTCCCTCGGCGCGCCGACGCGGGCCGCTGCCCGCCCAGGCCCGCCGGGAACCCGGATCCGAGACCGGAAAGCGGCGGGAGACCGGGGCCGGGCCAACGGGTGGCCGGGCGAGGAGAGGGCGCGCCGGTACGACGGCGGCCGAGAGGAGACGCTGATGGGTTCGCTGCGGTCGGTGGTGCTCGCGGGAGGCGGCACGGGTGGGCACGTCTACCCGCTGCTGGCGTTTGCCGACTGCCTGCGCCGACACGACCCGGGGGTACGCGTCACCTGCCTCGGTACGCCGAAGGGAATGGAGAACGACCTGATTCCCCCGCACGGCTACGATCTGCGGCAGATTCCGGCGTATCAGCTGCCCCGGTCCGTCAACATGAACCTGATGCGTACTCCGGACCGGATGTGGAAAGCTGCCCGGGCCGCCGGAAAGGTGATCGACGAGGTACGCGCCGACGTCGTCATCGGGTTCGGCGGCTACGTCTCGGTGCCCGCCTACCTCGCCGCCTGGCGTCGTGAACTGCCGATCGTGATCCACGAGGTGAACGTGCCGCCGGGCATCGCCAACCGGCTCGGCATGCGGTTCACCAAGAACCTCGCGCTCGGCTTTCCGCACCAGCCGCAGCAGGCCGAGTCGCTGCGCAACGGCCGGGTGGTCGGAGTGCCGCTGCGGCGCGGCATCACCGGACTGGACCGGATGGCCCAGCGGGCCGCCGCCCGGCAGCATTTCGGCCTCCACCCGGACCTGCCGACCCTCTTCGTGGCCGGCGGCTCGTCGGGGGCCCGGTCGATCAACCTGGCGCTCGCCGGGGCGGCCAAGTCGCTCGCCTACGCCGGAATCCAGGTGCTGCACGTGATCGGCGCCCGCAACGAGCCGGTCAGCATCCCCCGTGACCTGCCGGTGCCGTACGTGACGCTGCCGTACCTCTCCCAGATCGAACTGGGCTACGCCGCCGCCGACCTGATGCTGGCCCGGGGCGGCGCGATGACCTGTGCCGAGGTGGCGGCGGTCGGCCTGCCCACGGTCTACGTGCCGTACCCGCACAGCAACCAGGAGCAGCGACGCAACGCGTTGCCGGTCGTCGAGGCCGGCGGTGGCGTGCTGGTCGACGACTCCGAGATGACCCCCGCCTGGGTGGAGCAGAACATCATCCCGCTGATCCGGGACCCGCGGCGGCTCTACGCGATGGGTAATGCCGCCGCGGCGTACGGCCGGCGCGACGGCGACGAGGCACTGCTCGACTTCGTCTACGAGGCGGTGACCCGGTGAGGCGACACGACGACGTCACGGTGGGACGGATCCGGTCCCGGCGCGCTGACCCGATGCCCGGGTCCGACCGGCCGACGAGTGGAAGGCTGGGGTCATGAACACCGCGCAGTTCAGTCCGGTCGGCACCCTGGCCGCCGAGGACCTGGGCACCGTACACCTGATCGGGGTCGGCGGGGTCGGGATGAGCGGGTTGGCCCGCCTGCTGCTGACCCGGGGCATCCGGGTCTCCGGCAGCGAGCTGCGGGAGTGGCCCGCGCTGGCCGGGCTGCGGGCCCTTGGCGGCACCATCCACATGAGTCACGACGCGACCAACCTGGACGGCGTCGACACCGTGGTCTACTCGACCGCGATCCCGCAGGACCATCTGGAGCTGGTCACCGCCCGGGAACGTGGGCTGCGGGTGCTGCACCGGTCGGAGGCGCTGGCCGCGGCGATGACCGGCCGGCGGACCATCGCGGTCGCCGGCACCCACGGCAAGACCACCACCACGTCGATGGCGACGCTGATCCTGCAGCGGGCCGGCCTGGACCCGTCGTTCGTGATCGGCGGGGAGATCTCCGAGGTGGGCTCCAACGCCCACCACGGCAGCGGCGAGTACTTCGTCGCCGAGGCCGACGAGAGCGACCGCTCCTTCCTGCTCTACCGGCCGTTCGTCTCGATCATCACCAACATCGACGAGGATCACCTCAACACGTACGGGGACTACGCCGGTCTGGAGGCGGCCTTCGCCGACTTCGCCCGGCTGACCGACCCGGACGGGTTCGTGGTGACCTGCGCCGACGACCCGGGCACCCGGCGGATGGCCGAGGTGCTGCGCGCCGAGGGTCGGACGGTCTACACCTACGGCACGGCGGACGACGCGGACCTGCGGCTGACCGACCTCGCCTCCTCGGCCGCCGGGCTGCGCTACCGGGCGACGATGGACGGGGAGTCGCTGGGCGAGATCCGCCTCCCGGTCCCCGGCAGCCACCTCGGGCTGAACAGCGCCGCCGCGGTGCTCACCGCCCGCAAGCTCGGGATCGGGCTGGACTGCGTGGTCTCCAGCCTCGCCGCCTTCCCCGGGGTACGCCGTCGCTTCGAGCGCAAGGGCGCCGTCGACGGGGTCCAGGTCTACGACGAGTACGCGTACCACCCGACCTCGATGACCGCCGCGCTGAAGACGCTGCGGGAGGTGGCCGGCGACGGGCGGCTGATCGTGGTCTTCCAGCCGTACCGGGTCTACCGCACCCGGGACCTGCAGGCGGAGCTGGCCGAGGCGCTGGCCATCGCCGACGAGGTGCTGGTGCTGGAGGTCTTCGGCCCGGGTGAGGTCCGGGCGCCGGGCGAGGGCGGGGTCGCGTTGACCGACGCGATCGCCCTGCCGCCGGAGCGCAAGATGTTCGTGCCGTCCTGGGAGGACGTGCCGGCCGAGGTGGCCCGGCGGGCCGCCCAGGGTGACGTGGTGGTGACGATGGGCGCGCCACCGATCTCGCTGATGGGTGACGAGCTGCTGGCCGCGCTCGCCGACCGGCCGGCGGGCACCGGCCCGGACGTGGCGACCCCGCACGCCGGATGAGTCCTGGTTCGGGCGGCCGGTCCGGCGGCGCCGGTTCGTCCCGGGACCGGTCGGGGACCCCGTCGGCCCGACGCGGCGGTCCGGCCCCGGCCGGCCGGGCGCCGCGCCCCCGGGCCACCGGCGGCCGGGGCGGGTCGGCCAGGTCCGGTGCCCGGGGTGCCGAGCGGGGCTGGCGGCTGGTCCGGGCCGGTAGCGACGCCGTACCGCCGTCGGTGCGCCGGTTCACCCAGCGGGCCCGGCAGCGGCGGTTGCGTGCCGCGCTGCCGTGGACGGTGCTCGCCGGGGTGCTGGTGCTCGTCCTGGCCGGCGCCTGGCTGGTGTACGGGACGGCGGTCTTCGGGGTCCGCAACGTCCGGGTGGTCGGGGTCGCCCTGCTGACGCCGGAGCAGGTCCGGCAGGCGGTCGGGGTGAGCGGCGACACGCCGTTGGCCCGGGTCGACCTCGCGGCGGTCCGGGCCCGGGTCGCCCAACTGCCGCCGGTGGCCCGGGTGACGGTCTCCCGGGGCTGGCCGGGCACGCTGGTGGTCGAGGTGGTCGAGCGGACCCCGGTCGCGGTGGTGCCGCAGGACCGGCGGTTCCTGGTGGTCGACGGTTCCGGGGTGGTGTTCCAGACCCGGGCCGACCGACCGGCGGAGCTGCCGGTGGCCCGGGTCGCCAGGCCCGGACCGGAGGACGTCTCGACCCGGGCGGCGCTGGAGGTGCTGGCCGCGTTGACCCCGGAACTGCGGGAGCGGCTCGCCGAGGTGGTGGTGGAGGCGCCGGCCCGGATCACGGTCCGACTGCAGCGCGGTCGTACGCTGCTGTGGGGCGACTCGTCGCGCAGCGACACCAAGGCCCAGGTGGCCACGTCGTTGCTGGGTGAGAAGGGCGACACCATCGACGTCCGTACCCCGGACGTGGTGACGATCCGCTGATCCCGCGACGCGCCGGGGTGGCCGCCCCGGGGGTGGATTGTGGGCGGGCGCGCCGACACGCCGCGCAGGTCCTTGGCTCCCGCCGCGCGTACGCATACGTTGCCCGGAGAGGATCAATGGTTGACATAACTGTAGACCTCTAGTAGAGGGTGAGGGTTACCCTTCGCCTCCTCGTACCGAAGGTTGTCGGCCTCGCCCCGGCCGGATCGCCGGGCGGGGTGGCGCCCCCCGCCGAGATCGAAGGAAAGGACCCCGATGACACCTCCGCACAACTACCTGGCGGTCATCAAGGTCGTCGGCATTGGTGGCGGCGGAGTCAACGCCGTCAACCGGATGATCGAGGTCGGGCTCAAGGGCGTCGAGTTCATCGCGATCAACACCGACGCCCAGGCACTGCTGATGAGCGACGCCGACGTCAAGCTCGACGTGGGCCGGGAGCTGACCCGGGGGCTGGGCGCCGGCGCCAACCCCGACGTCGGCAAGAACGCCGCCGAGGACCACCGCGACGAGATCGAGGAGGTACTCAAGGGCGCCGACATGGTTTTCGTCACCTGTGGCGAGGGTGGCGGCACCGGCACCGGCGGTGCGCCGGTGGTGGCCAACATCGCCCGTAAGCTCGGCGCGCTGACCATCGGTGTGGTCACCCGGCCGTTCTCCTTCGAGGGCAAGCGGCGTCAGGTCCAGGCCGAGGCCGGTATCGACGAGCTGCGCAACCAGTGCGACACGCTGATCGTGATCCCCAACGATCGGCTGCTCGCCCTCGGCGACCGGGGGATCAGCATGATGGACGCCTTCCGGCAGGCGGACCAGGTGTTGCTCTCCGGTGTGCAGGGCATCACCGACCTGATCACCACCCCTGGTCTGATCAACCTGGACTTCGCCGACGTGAAGAGCGTGATGAGCGGCGCCGGCAGCGCGCTGATGGGGATCGGCAGCGCCAGGGGGGACAACCGGGCGGTGGAGGCGGCCGAAGCGGCCATCTCCAGCCCGCTGCTGGAGCAGAGCATGGACGGGGCCCGGGGCGTGCTGCTCTCCATCGCCGGCGGCTCCGACCTCGGTCTCTTCGAGATCAACGACGCCGCCCAGTTGGTCACCGACGCGGCTCACCCGGACGCCAACATCATCTTCGGTGCGGTCATCGACGACGCGCTCGGCGACGAGGTGCGGGTGACCGTGATCGCGGCCGGCTTCGACGGCGGCGCCCCGGCGTACAAGCCGGTCGACGCGGCGCGTAAGCCCGGGCAGCCGGCCGTGCCGCATGCGGCGACCCCGGTGTCGTCGCCGCCCGTCGCGACGCCGAGTCCGCAGCCGCGCCGGGTCCTCTTCGACGACGTGGACGTCCCCGACTTTCTCAAGAACGGCTCCTGACCACACGCGATGGCCCCACCACCCCTTCCGGCGCCGGACGCGCGCCGGGCGCAACTCGCGGAGAACCTGACCTCGGTACGGGCCCGGATCGACCGGGCCTGCGTCGCCGCCGGCCGGGATCCGGCCGAGGTCACCATGGTCGCGGTGACCAAAACGTACCCGGCTGACGACGTCGTGTCACTGGCCGGGCTCGGGGTCACCGACGTGGGAGAGAACCGGGACCAGGAGGCGGCCCCGAAGGCTGCCGAGGTCTCGGCGGCCGGGGTGGACGTCCGGTGGCACTTCGTCGGCCAGGTGCAGCGCAACAAGGCCCGTTCGGTGGTGCGGTACGCCGACCTGGTCCATTCGGTCGACAGCGTCCGGCTGGCGGTCGCCCTCGGTGAGGCGGCGGACCGGCACCGGGACCGGGACCGGCCGCTGGCGGCGCTGGTCCAGGTCAACCTGGACGGTGCCGCCGACCGGGGCGGGGCGCTGGTCGGCGGCGGTGACCGGGACCGGGAGGTCGGGGCGGTGGCCGCCGCGCTCGCCGGCCGTCCGGAGCTGCGACTGTCCGGGGTGATGGCGGTCGCGCCGCTGGACTGGGAACCGGAGCGGGCGTTTGCCCGGCTGGCCGAGGTGGCCGCCGGGCTGCGGGCCGACCATCCGGACGCCGTCGTGGTCTCGGCGGGGATGAGTGGTGACCTGGAGGCGGCGATCCGCCACGGCGCGACACATGTGCGGATCGGTAGCGCGTTGCTCGGAATGCGTAGCACGCTGCGGTAGCCTGACAACCGGACACCAAACTACATCAGTGTTGTTTGAGGCGGCATCCCCACTGTCGGGGGGCTGGGTGTGGCCGGATCAACGGCCGTGCCGGGGTTGACGTCTCAGGCCGGTGGGCACTGCAGTGTTCACGCGCGTGACAGTGGCACGGCACGGGGGTGTGTCGCAGGCGGCGGACGGAGGGGCGCGGCGATGGGTGCACTGCGCAAGGCGGGGGTCTGGCTCGGACTCGTGGAGGAGGACGACGAGCGGACCTACGACGACGGTGGTTACGAGAAGGGTGGCTACCGCGAGTCGCGCTACCGGCAGAGTCGGTACGCCGACGAGTTCGCCGACGACGACGACGAGCAGGACAGCCCGCCGCCGCCCCGGTCCCGGGTCGGTGAGCGCGGCCGGCTCTCCGAGCGCGGTGTGGGCCGCGGCGCCGACCACGACCGGTCGGAGTCGGACCGTCCGGAGCGGACCGAGCGCGCCGAGCGATCGGAACGGACCGAGCGGGCCAGCGTCCGCTCGATCAGCCGCTCCGGTTCGACCGACGGGTCGAGCGGACTGACGTACCCCACCCGGGACAACCTCGCCCTTGCTCCGCAGGCCCAGGTGCGGGAGCGGGTGGTGCCGCCGGAGCCGGAGCAGCGCTACCAGATCACCACTCTGCACGTCACCACGTACCGGGAGGGGCGCACCATCGGTGAGCACTTCCGGGACGGTGTCCCAGTGATCATCAACCTCACCGAGATGGACGAGGCGGATGCCCGCCGATTGGTCGATTTCGCGGCCGGCCTGGCCTTCGGGCTGCGGGGTACGATCGAGCGCGTGACCAACCGGGTGTTCCTGCTCTCACCGGCCAATGTCCAGGTCACCGCGGAGGACAAGGCCAAGATCGCTGAGGGCGGGTTTTTCAGCCTGAGTTAGCCCAACCGAGGGATCACGTTGCTGAACATCCTGTTTCAGGTTCTCTACCTGGTTCTGTACGTCTTCCTTGTGGTGCTTTTGGCCCGTTTTGTCTTAAGTGCCGTCCTGCAGTACGGTCGCCGTTGGCAGCCGGGCCGGGGTGCGTCGGCCGGAATGGAGTCGGTGTGGAGCGTCACTGATCCGCCCCTCAAGGCGTTGAGGCGTGTGATCCCTCCATTGCGAATTGGTACCGTGAGCATCGACCTGGCCTCCCTTGTGCTCCTGGTTATCCTGTTCGTGCTGATGAGATTCGTGCTAGAGCCGCTGATCAGGTCCACGATTTGACCAGCGCGCTACGCGGCCGCAACTGACCCGAGGAGTTTCGATGCCGCTGACCCCGGCCGACGTCCACAACGTCGCCTTCAAGAAGCCGCCGATCGGCAAGCGGGGGTATGACGAGGAAGAAGTCGACGCTTTTCTGGACGAGGTCGAGCGCGAGCTCGCCCGTCTGATCGAGGAGAACAACGAGCTTCGCGCCCAGGTGGAGCGCGGCGGCCGCGGCGGCGCGCCAGCCGGGCCGGGCGCCGACCCGCGACTGGCCGCCGAGCTCAACGACGTCAAGGCCCAGCTCGACCGGGTGCAGCGCGACAAGGCGGCGGCCGAGCAGGCGGCCCGGGCGATGCAGGCCGAACTGGAGCAGGTGCGGGCCCAGGGCGGTCCGGCGGTGACCGGCGACGGCGAGCAGCAGGCCCTGCGGGTGCTGATGATGGCCCAGCGGACCGCTGACGACCATGTCTCGGACGCCCGCCGGGAGGCCGACAAGCTGCTCTCCGACGCCCGGACCAAGGCCGAGGAGGTCACCCGGGAGGCGCGGGCCAAGGCCGACGCGCTGGAGCGGGACGCCCGCCAGCGGCACCAGGAGGCGATGGGTGGCCTCGACGCCAAGCGGACCGCGCTGCAGAAGCACATCGAGGAGCTGAAGCAGTTCGAGCGGGAGTACCGCACCCGCCTCAAGGCGTACCTGGAGAGCCAGCTGCGGGACCTCGATGGTCGCGGCCAGGGCCTCGAGGTGGAGATGACCCGGACCGACGGCAATCGGTCCGGCGGCTCCACCCCGGGTCTGGCCACCGCGGGCCTGGCCAACTCCTACGGCGCGGGTGGACGCTCCGGCGCGCTCGAGGCCGGTCGCTGACCCCGGTCGGCACCATGGTTGATTCCGGGTCGACAGCAGGGGCGTCGTCCCGTATGACAACTGGAAACGATGTGTCGGGGGTGAGCGGTGATAGTCGGCAGTCTGTTGCTCATCCTCGTCGCCGTCACGTTGCTCGTGCTCGGCCTGGCGATCGGGTCGAGTGGGCTGCTGATCAGCTCGATCGCGGCGAGTCTGCTGGCCGCGGTCGCGCTGGTGGTGGGGGCCCGGCAGGCCGCGACGGGTCGGGGCGGACTTGTCGGTGACGACGGAATGGCGGTGGGTGGCGACGGCGAGGTGCCCGGCGGGGCCCGCCCTCGCCGGCCCCCGACCAACACCCGGGTCGCGCCGACCGACGCCCGGGTGGCTGGCGGTCACTCCACCGGCCCGGCCGCGACGGTGCTGACCGAGCCACTACAGGTTCCGGTGCCCGCCCAGACGATCCGGTCCGGCGCGGCGCTCGACGACTCCGGCTGGCGGCAACCGGCCGGCGGGTCGGCGCCGACCGGCACCGGACCGGACGGGCAGTCGGCGGAGGACGATCCCGGCGACGAGCCGGCGGCACAGCAGGTCTCGCCGGTTGACGCGGCAGCGGTGGCGACGCTGACCGCCGAGGTGTACGTCGTCGACGGCCGGCCCCGCTACCACCTGGCGGACTGCCCCCACCTGGACGGCCGGCAGAGCGAACCACTGCCGGTGGGTGAGGCGGCCGAGCTGGGATTCACCCCGTGCGGCCGCTGCGAGCCGGCCAGCACGTTGCTCGCCGACGCGCCGCCACGCTGAGCCGGACGGAACGTCGATGGCCGAGGTGTCGACCACCGGTACGACCCTGGCCGGGCCGCCGTGACGGCGGCCGGCCCGCGCACCGTCGCGGTACGGGTCAAACCCGGTTCGTCCCGGGCCCGGGTCGGTGGCCGCTTCGACGGTCCGTACGGTCCGGCCCTGGTGATCGCGGTGAATCAGCCCGCGGTCGACGGCCGGGCCACCGAGGCGGCCCGGCGGGCGTTGGCCGAGGCGCTGCGGCTGCGCCCGGCCGCGGTGACGCTGCGCACCGGCGCGGCGAGTCGCGACAAACTCTTCGTGGTGGACGGGCCGGCCCAGGAGGTCGACGCGCGACTGCGCGAACTCCGGGACGGATCCGTTCGGTGACGGCGGGGCCCCGGGTGGGGCAGCCGTGACCGAGCGGCTCGACGCCGCCCTGCTGATCGGTGCGGCGGTGCTGCTCGTCGCGGTCGGCGCGGTCCGGGTCTCCACCCGGCTCGGGGTACCCAGCCTGCTGGTCTACCTCGCGATCGGGGTGGCCATCGGCGAGGACGGCCTGGGGATCCGTTTCGACGACGCCGAACTGACCCGGGCCCTGGGCTTCTGCGCGCTGATCGTGATCATCGCCGAGGGCGGGCTGACCTCCCGGTGGAGTGCGCTGCGACCGGTGCTCGGCGTCGCCGGCCTACTGGCGACGCTCGGCGTGGTGGTCAGCATCGCAGTCGTGGGCGTGGTGGTCCATTTCCTGCTCGGGGTGGACTGGCGGCTCGCGTTGCTCTACGGCGCGGTGCTCTCCTCCACCGACGCGGCGGCGGTTTTCGCCACCCTGCGCTGGTTGCGGCTGCCACCCCGACTGGTGGCGACGCTGGAGGCCGAGTCGGGGATGAACGACGCCCCGGCGGTGCTGCTTGTCGTCCTGCTCTCCACCTCGACGTTCAGCGGACACGCCTGGTGGCAGGACGCTCTGCTGCTCGGCTACGAACTGGTGGTCGGGGTCGGCTTCGGGTTCGGTGTCGGGATGCTCGGCCGGTGGACCCTGCGCCGGGCCGCGCTGCCGTCCTCCGGGCTCTACCCGATCGCCGCGGTGGGACTGACCGTGCTCGCGTACGGGGTCGCCACGGTGCTGCACGCCTCCGGCTTCATCGCGGTCTACGTCGCCGGGGTGATCCTCGGCAACTCCCGGTTGCCGCACCGGCAGGCGATCCTCGGCTTTGCCGACGGCCTGGCCTGGATCGCGCAGATCGGGCTCTTCGTGCTGCTCGGCCTGCTGAGTGCGCCGTCCCGGCTGGCGGACGCGGTGTGGCCGGCGGTGGTCACCGGCCTGGCACTGGTCCTGCTGGCCCGACCGCTGGCGGTGCTGGCCTGCACGGTCTGGTTCCGGGCCGGTCCCCGGCAGCAGGCGTTCCTCTCCTGGGCGGGACTGCGCGGTGCGGTGCCGATCGTGCTGGCCACCATCCCGCTCTCCGAGGGGGTGCCCGGGGCGGTGCCGCTCTTCGACGCGGTTTTTGTCCTCGTGGTGATCTTCACGTTGTTGCAGACCGGTACGCTCGCCCCGGCGGCCCGCTGGCTGCGACTCACCGCCGCGGCCGAGCCTGCGGAACTGCGGGTGGAGACGGCGCCGTTGGAGCGGATGCAGGCCGATCTGTTGCAGTTGGAGATTCCGGCCGGGTCCCGGCTGGTCGGGGTGCACCTCGACGAGCTGCGGCTGCCGGTGGGGGCGTCGGTGACGCTGGTCGCCCGGGACGGGGTGGGATTCGTGCCGGCGCCGGACACCCGGTTGAAGGTCGGGGACAGCCTGTTGATCGTCGCCACCGCCCGGGTACGGGACGAGGTCGAGCGCCGGCTGCGGGCGATCAGCCGACGGGGTCGACTGGCCCGCTGGCTCGGCGAGTACGGCGAGGAGCGCGACGACTAACCCGCTGTACCTTTTGCCTGGTTGGTGGGTTATTTCCGGTGGAAAAGCGTAACATCGGTGCGGCATGTTGTCGGACGCCTGTACGTTCCGTATTCTTGCCAACCTCCGGAGTGTGCGGCGGGTCCGCCGCGCGCCCGTTTCTGCACTGGGGGACGCCATGGCCGAGCGGGCGAGGGCCGCAGGCGATATGACCGGTACATCCGGTTTGTCGTCGGTGGCCGGTGGCCCGAATCCGGCCGGTGGCCGCCAGCACACTCCCGGCGCTCCGGCGCCGGACGTGCCGGCGGCCTCGCCACCCGGCGTTTGTGCAGTCCGGCGTTGGCGACCTGTGCTGCCGACAGCATCCCACTGGTCGCACCCGCCGGAGCGACCGCACCGAACAGGTCCACCGGCTCCGTCGGGGTGACGGCGCGACGAACCTGTCCAGGCACGGCCGACCGCCGCGGGGTCCGCGGCTGAGGGAGCGACGATGGCAAAGCCAGCCGACACCAGGACCGCCGGCCGTAAGTCGGCACCGAAGACCGCGCGCAGCAGCGCCGAGACCGAGAAGATCCGGGCGGCCCTGGCAGCCCGCCGCGACGAACTGCGCGGCGAGTACGATCAGACGCTGAGCGAGATCACCGAGCTGCAGCGCGAACGGCTGACCGACTCGGCCGGGGACGACCAGGCCGACACCGGCACCAAGACGTTCGAGCGGGAGCAGGAGATCTCCCTCGCCAACAGCATCCTGGAACGCATCACCCAGGTGGAGCGCGCTCTGGAGCGGCTTGACGAGGGCAGTTACGGCTGGTGCGAGCGGTGCGGCAACCCGATCCCGGTGGAGCGGCTCGCCGCGTTCCCGTCGGCCACCCTCTGCGTCGCCTGCAAGCAACTGGAGGAGCGCCGGTGAGCGGTCCGGGGTCGTGACCGGAGGAAGGGACTCCTGCTGAACATCGACGACGAGCGGACGACCGAGGCGCGGCCGGCCGGGGCCGACCCGGAGGGACCGAACCGACCGCGCGTACGGCGGCTCGCCGTCTCGGTACTGGTCGGTGCCGCCGTACTGGCCTGGCTCGCCGACCTCGGCACGAAGCACCTCGCCCTGGCGACGCTCGCCGACCGGGAGCCGGTACGCCTGCTCGGCGGCGCCGTCTACCTCACCCTCACCCGCAACAGCGGCGCGGCGTTCAGCCTCGCCTCCGACCACACCTGGGTCTTCCCCCTGGTCACCGCCGTGGTGATCGGCTGGATCGGCTGGCTGGCCGGCAGACTGCGTTCGCTGCCCTGGGCGATCGCGCTGGGACTGGTGCTCGGTGGTGCGATCGGCAACCTGACCGACCGGATCTTCCGGGCCCCCGGCGTGTTCGTCGGGCACGTGGTCGACATGGTCAGCCTCTTCGACCCGTACGGGCGGGTGTGGCCGATCTTCAACCTCGCGGACAGCGCCCTGGTCACCGGGGTCTGCCTGGCGGTCCTGCTGGAACTGACCGGTCGGCAGCGCGACGGGACCCGGATCCGGGCCCGCCGGGCTGCCCCGGAGAACGCCCCGGACGCGGCCGTGGCCCCGGGAACCGACGCCGACCGACGGGACGACCAGGCATGACCTTTGCGTACAACGCCGGACAGGTACGTCCGGCCGGGGAGACCCGTACCCTGCCGGTGCCGGAGGGACTTGACGGGATGCGGCTGGACCAGGCGGTCTCCCGACTGCTCGGGCTCTCCCGGACGACCGCGGCGGCGCTGGTCGAGGCGGGCGACGTAACCGTCGACGGGACCGCCCGGCCCAAGTCCGACCGGGTGGCCGCCGGTTCCTGGCTCGAGGTGGTGCTGCCCGCACCGGCCGCGCCGCCGACGGTCATCGCCGAGACGGTCCCCGGACTGCGGGTGATCCACGCCGACGACGACATCGTGGTGGTCGACAAGCCGGTCGGGGTGGCCGCCCACCCGAGCCCGGGCTGGACCGGCCCGACCGTCATCGGCGGGCTTGCCGCCCTCGGCCACACCATCGCGACCAGCGGTGCGGCCGAGCGGCAGGGGGTCGTGCACCGACTGGACGTCGGGACCACCGGGGTGATGGCGGTGGCCAAGAGCGAACGGGCGTACAGCCTGCTCAAGCGGGCCTTCAAGCTCCGCGAGGTGGAGAAGCGGTACCACGCGGTGGTGCAGGGACACCTCGACCCGCTGCGCGGCACCGTCGACGCGCCGATCGACCGGCACCCGACCCACGACTACCGGTGGGCGGTGATGGCGAGCGGGAAACCGAGCATCACCCACTACGACACGTTGGAGGCGTTCCCGGCGGCGAGCCTGCTCGACGTACGACTGGAGACCGGCCGGACCCACCAGATCCGGGTGCACCTGTCCACCCTGCGGCATCCGTGTGTCGGTGATCTGACGTACGGGGCGGATCCCACCCTGGCCACCCGGCTCGGCCTCAGCCGACAGTGGCTGCACGCCCGCGAGTTGGCGTTCGCACACCCCGGGACGGGTGAGCCGGTTCGGTTCGTGAGCGACTACCCTGACGACCTGGCACATGCACTTCGCATCTTGCGCGATTGACCGCCAGCCAGCCGACGAGGGGAAGTTCCGCCCGTGCGCCCCGGTGACCTGTTGCGTCAGTTGGACCGGCAGCTGCTGCCGCCGCTGGCCCGTGGCCTGACCCGGCTCGGACAGGGGCCGCTGCGCCTGCGGCTGCGGCTGTTGACCAGTGTCGCGCTGCTCTGCTCGGTGGCCGTACTGGTCACCGCGGTCTGGGCGGCGGACCGGCCGCCGGCGATCGACCCCACGCTCGGCGACGTCGCCCGGGTCGGGGTGGTGCAGGGCGAGTCCATCCCCGGCTACGTCGCGGCCAGCCGCGGCGAGCTGGCCGCGCTGATCGCGGCACCGCCGGCCGGCGCGGCGCCGCGGCCGTACGCGCTGGTGACCCTCGCCGCCTACCTGGCTCCGGACCGGTTGCCGCCGGTCCTGGCCGGGGTGGAGATCTCCGAGGTGTACGCCCGGCTGTGGCGGCCGGGCAGCCAGACCCAGATCGTGCGTATTCCGGCGCTCCGCCTGCCCGACGACGTGACCGCAGGGATGCTGGAGGTCGCCGAGCGCAAGGACCAGGAGGTCCGGGACTACCAGGAGCGCAGTGCGGCGGTGGTCGGCGACAGCCCGGACGCGCAGGAGCTGCGCCGGTTCTACGACAGCGGCGCCCGGGTCGCCTCGGACGAGGCGATCGCCTACCGGTCCGGCTGCTCGTGCGTGTACGCGGCGGTGGTCCGGGGCGAGCCGGCGGCCCTGGGGCGGGTCGCCGCCCGGGCGGGTGTACGGGCGGTGGACCCGGCGCCGGAGGTGCGCCGACTGGACCGGACCGTCTTCACCCCGCCCCTGCCGGAGCAGGAGGACGTGGTACGTCCGCCCGCCGACTCGAGCATGCCACCGGCGCCGACCGCCCCGGGCGATCCGACCGGCCCGGTGTTGCCACCGGCCGGTTCGGCGGCCTCGGACGGCGTGCCCGGGACACCGGGCGGTGCGCTGGATCCGTCGGCGAGCGGTGCTCCGGCCTCCGGCCCGCGACCCGCCCCGTCGTCCACCGCGCCAGCCCCTGACCCGGTCCACACCCCGCCGGCCAGCCCGGAGGGCGGGACCGGCACGACCGGGCCGGAGGAGCCGGCCACCGTCCCCAGGGACGGCGGCAGTCCGGGCACCCCACCCGACGGGTCGCCGGGCAACCCGGAGAACGGGTCCTCGCCGGACAGCGCCGGACCGGCCGGGGATTCGCCGGCTCCGCGGCTGGGTGACGCGCCGAGTGGGAACGCACCGAGCGGGGAACCGTGAGCCGGTGACGGCCAGCGGGGCTCCGGCGGCGACGGCCACACCGATGAATGGGTGCGTGCCGCCGGTGGCCCGAATAGGGTTTGCTTCGTAGCCTGTCAGGGCGGGGACCGAGGGCGCTGGGAGGGCGAGCCGTGGACGGCACGGAGACCGGCTGGGGCCGGCCGGCGGAATCAGCACCGCGGTGGCGGGCGCTGCTCGACCGGGCCCTGCACGGCAGCCGCACCGACGAGCACCAGGTCCTCGACGAGCGGTCCGGGCCGGGGGCGGCCGGCGGTGGGTTGACCGGCGGAGGTGGGGCGGGCGGCCCCGGCCGGTCCGGCCGCACAGCACCGCCGGGCGATCCCGGCTATCCGTCCGGTTACGGTCCGCACGGCGGACCGGAACGGCCCGGAGAGTCGCGGTACGCCGCGTTGGAGAACGGCTACCGGCACGACTCCTTCTTCGGACCGGAGCCGGGGCGACCGGCCGAGGCCGGTTGGTCCGACCCGGGGTACCACCCGGAGCCCGGCTATCCGGCCGCCCCGGCTCAGCGCCCCGATCCCGGATACCGGCCCGAGCCGGGCCGGCCGGCCGACGGCGGTCACCCCGGTGAGTCCCGGTATGCCGCGCTCGGCACCGGCTGGCGGCCGCCCGCTCCACCGCCGCCGCCGGTCAACCCGCCGAGCGGTCCGCCGCCCCTGCCCCGCCGCCCGCCGCCGCAGTCGGCCGCGCCGGCCCTGCCGTACCGCGGCCGGCCGGACGAGGCGGGCCTGCCGCACCGGGGCGTACCCGAGGATCCGGGTCCGGCCCGACGGAGCGCGCCCGAGGTCGCGGCCCCGCCCGGCCGGGTCGTCCCGGCGCCCCGGGCCGCCCTGACCCCACCGCCGGCTGCCCTGACCCCACCGCCGGCTGCCCTGACCCCACCGCCGGCTGCCCTGACCCCACCGCCGGCTGTCCCGGTCGAGCCGGCGTTCCGGCCGGCTCCGACCGAACCGGCGTTCCGGCCCACGCCCGCCCGTCCGGCGCCCGGTGCGGCCCCGGTCGACCCCCCGGCCCGCTACGGAACGCCGGAGACCGGCTACGCCAGGTCGCCGGTACGGCCCGCCGTCGACCCGGCGCCACCGGCCCGGGCCGGATGGCCGCGTCGGCAGCCCGACGCCGAGGTGGAACGGGCGATCGGCGTCCTCAAACGCGACCTCGGCTCGCCCCGGGTGCTGGCCTTCGCCAACCCCAAGGGCGGTGTGCACAAGACCACCGCGACCGTGCTCGCCGCGGCCACCATCGGCGGGGTACGCGGCCGGGGCGTGCTGGCCTGGGACGACAACGAACTGCGGGGCACCCTCGGCCTGCGCGCCGGCAGCGCCCGGCACGCCCGGACGATCCGGCACCTGGTCGCCGAGCTGATGGAGATCGAGGTCCTGCCCGGCAACCAGCTGACCGAGCGACTCGACGACTACCTGCGGCACGCCTCGGACGGCTCGTACGACGTCCTGGCCGGCGAGGAGAGCCCCCGGTTCGCCCAGCGGCTCGACCAGCACACCGTGAAACGGGTGCTCGAACTGCTGCGCCGCAGCCACGACGTGATCTGCGTCGACACCGGCAACAACGTGGAGAGCTCGAACTGGCAGACCGTGCTGCGCGCGGCGGACCAGCTGGTGGTCACCACGGTGCCCCGGGAGGACGCGGCGTTCACCGCCGACTGGATGCTCGACCTGCTGCACGAGATCGGGATGGGCGAGCTGGTGGAGAACGCGGTGACCCTGCTCTCCTGCCCGACGCCGGGGCAGTCGCCGCTGCTGGAGGACCTGAAGCGGCACTTCGCCACCCGGACCAGGGCGGTGGCGGTGGTGCCGTACGACCCGGCGCTGGAGACCGGTTCGTCGATCGAGTACGCCCAGCTGCAGCAGGAGACCCGGGACGCCTGGCTGCAGGCCGCCTCGATGATGATCGAGCCGTTCGCCCGCTGATCCGCCCACCGGGCGAGTCGGTCTGGAGGCGGGGAGATCAACGGACTAGGCTCGGGGACCGGCGGTCGCGCCGTCGGGGGGACCCGCCGGGCTGGTGGGCACCGGGCCGTCGCCGGCTGCAAGGGGGGCATCGGAGCTGCGCCGACGCGGGTGCGTGGGCGCGGTTGCCGTACCGTGCCCGCAGCCGGGGAACGTGTCCTGACGGGTGCCCGCCGTACGACCGACGGTCGCCGGGTGACCGGAGACCCGGTCGGCTGATCGGCCGATGCCGGGCCGGCCGGTGGCCGCGCGAGGGGAAGGGGGGCCCTGGGTGTCTGACTCGTTCGTGCACCTGCACAACCACACCGAGTATTCGATGCTCGACGGTGCGGCGCGGCTCAAGGAGCTGTTCGCCGAGACCGGTCGGCTGGGCATGCCAGCGCTGGCGATGACCGACCACGGCAACCTGTACGGCGCGTACGACTTCTTCAAGCAGGCCACCGGAGCCGGGGTCAAGCCGATCATCGGAGTCGAGGCCTACCTCACGCCGGGGACGGACCGGCGGGACCGGACCCGGGTGCGCTGGGCCGATGGCGGCGGGAACGACGTCTCCGGCGGTGGCGCGTACACCCACATGACCATGTGGGCCGCCGACGCCGAGGGACTGCGCAACCTGTTCCGGCTGAACTCCCGGTCGAGCCTGGAGGGCTACTTCTACAAGCCGCGCGCCGACCGGGAACTGCTGCACGAGTACGGCAGGGGGCTGATCGCCACCACCGGCTGCCCCTCCGGCGAGGTGCAGACCTGGCTGCGGATCGGCAACTTCGACAAGGCGTGCGAGTCGGCGGCCGAGTTCCGGGACATCTTCGGGACGGACAACTTCTACCTCGAGTTGATGGACCACGGTCTCGACATCGAGCAGCAGGTCCGGCAGGACCTGATCCGGCTCGGCAAGCGGCTCAACCTGAAGCCGGTGGCCACCAACGACCTGCACTACACGTACGCCAAGGACGCGGACGCGCACGAGGTGCTGCTCTGTGTCCAGTCCGGGTCGACGCTGGCCGACCCGAAGCGGTTCAAGTTCGACTCCCAGGGCTACTACCTCAAGTCGCCGGCCGAGATGCGCGCGCTCTGGGACGCCGAGGTGCCCGGCGCCTGCGACAACACCCTGGAGATCGCCGAGCGGATCGGCGACTACTCCGAGGTCTTCGCCTCCCGCAACCTGATGCCGCAGTTCCCGATCCCCGAGGGGGAGACCGAGGAGTCGTGGCTGCGCAAGGAGGTCGCACGCGGGCTGGAGCGGCGCTTCCCGAACGGGGTGCCGGACGACCGCCGGCGGCAGGCCGAGTACGAGCTCGACGTGATCATCAAGATGGGCTTCCCCGGCTACTTCCTGGTCACCGCCGACCTGATCGCGTACGCCAAGCGGGAGGGGATCCGGGTCGGGCCGGGTCGTGGCTCGGCGGCCGGCGCGCTGATCGCGTACGCACTCGGCATCACCGAACTCGACCCGATGCAGCACGGTCTGCTCTTCGAACGGTTCCTCAACCCCGACCGCGTCTCGATGCCTGACATCGACATGGACTTCGACGAGCGTCGGCGCGGCGAGATGATCCGCTACGCCACCGAGAAGTACGGCGACGCGCGGGTCGCCCAGATCATCACGTACGGCACGATCAAGGCGAAGGCGGCGATCAAGGACGCGGCCCGGGTGCTCGGCTACCCGTTTGCGATGGGTGACCGGATCACCAAGGCGATGCCGCCGGCGGTGATGGGCAAGGACATCCCGCTCGGCGGCATCTTCGACCCGTCGCACCCGCGTTACCCGGAGGCGGTGGAGTTCCGCCAGCTCTACGAGGGCGACGGCGAGGTCCGCAAGGTCGTCGACACGGCCAAGGGCCTGGAGGGGCTCAAACGGCAGTGGGGTGTGCACGCGGCCGGGGTCATCCTGTCCCGGGACCCGCTGGTCGACGTCCTGCCGATCCACAAGCGGGAGCAGGACGGCGCGATCATCACCCAGTGGGACATGGGTGCCTGCGAGACCATCGGCCTGCTGAAGATGGACTTCCTGGGCCTGCGCAACCTCACCATCATGGACGACGCGCTGGACGCGATCCGGGAGAACCGGGGCGAGGAACTCGTCCTGGAGGACCTGCCGCTGGACGACAAGGCCACCTACGACCTGCTGGCCCGGGGTGACACCCTCGGGGTGTTCCAGTTCGACGGCGGGCCGATGCGGGCGCTGCTGCGCTCGATGGCGCCGGACAACTTCGAGGACATCTCCGCGGTCGGTGCGCTCTACCGGCCCGGTCCGATGGGCGCCAACGCGCACAACGAGTACGCCGACCGCAAGAACAACCGCAAGCCGGTGGTGCCGATCCATCCGGAGCTCGCCGAGCCGTTGAAGGAGATCCTGGGCGACACCTACGGGTTGATCGTCTACCAGGAGCAGGTCATGGCGATCGCGCAGAAGGTCGCCGGGTACTCGCTCGGCGCCGCGGACCTGCTCCGCCGGGCGATGGGTAAGAAGAAGAAGGAGATCCTCGACAAGGAGTTCAAGCCGTTCTCCGCCGGCATGAAGGAGAAGGGGTTCTCCGACGCGGCGATCAAGACGCTCTGGGACATCCTCGTCCCGTTCTCCGACTACGCGTTCAACAAGGCGCACAGCGCCGCGTACGGGGTGGTCTCCTACTGGACCGCGTACCTGAAGGCGAACTATCCGGCCGAGTACATGAGCGCCCTGCTCACCTCCGTCGGTGACGACAAGGACAAGTCGGCGGTCTACCTCGCCGAGTGCCGCCGGATGGGCATCAAGGTGCTGCCGCCGGACGTCAACGAGTCCAACGCCCGGTTCGCCGCCGTCGGCACCGACATCCGGTTCGGTCTGGCCGCGGTCCGCAACGTCGGTGCCAACGTGGTCGAGTCGATCCGCCGGTCCCGCAAGGAGAAGGGCGCGTTCACCGACTTCTACGACTACCTGCGCAAGGTCGACGCGGTGGCCTGCAACAAGAAGACGATCGAATCGCTGATCAAGGCGGGGGCGTTCGACTCCCTCGGGCACACCCGCAAGGGGCTGCTGGCCGTGCACGCCGACGCGATCGACTCGTTCATCGCGCTCAAGCGCAACGAGGCGGTCGGCCAGTACGACCTCTTCGGTGACGCGTTCGGCGGCGGGGGCGAGGCCGCCGGCGGTGGCGGCATGGTGGTGACGCCGCCGATCCCGGACGGCGAGTGGGACAAGACCGACCTGCTCACCTTCGAGCGGGAGATGCTCGGCCTGTACGTCTCCGACCATCCGCTGTTCGGGGTGGAGCACGTGCTGGCCAACGCCGCCGATATGCCGCTCTCCGCGCTCGCCGAGGAGGGGAACGTCTCCGACGGCCAGGTGGTCACCCTGGCCGGCATCCTCTCCGGGGTGCAGCGCCGGATCACCAAGCAGGGTCGGGCCTGGGCCTCGGCCACCCTGGAGGACCTCGGCGGCGCGGTCGAGGTGCTCTTCTTCCCGAACACCTACGAACTCGTCGGGCAGTACATCGCCGAGGACGCGATCGTGGTGGTCAAGGGTCGGGTCGACCGGCGCGACGACCAGCCCCGGCTGATGGCGATGGACCTGTCGATGCCGGAGATCACCGCCGCCGACGAGGTCAAGCCGGTGGTCCTCGCCCTGCCTCCGTCCCGCTGCACCCCGCCCCTGGTAGAGCGGCTCCGCGAGGTGCTGACCAGCCACCCCGGCTCGGCGGAGGTGCACGTCAAACTGGTCAACGGCTCCCGGGCCACCCTGCTGCGGCTCAGCCCGATGCGGGTGGCGCCGACCACCGCCCTGATGGCCGACCTCAAGGCCCTGCTCGGCCCGAGCGCCGTCGCCGGCTGAGGGTGTCAGGGAACGGCCGCTCCGCGCAGCGGGGCGGCCGGGACTGACACCCTCGGGTCGGTTTCGCCGGACCGGACCGCCGACGGTCGGTCGTGCCTGAGAGGATCATCGGGTGAGTCCGGCAACCTCTCATCCCGCCGACCGGTCCGGCGGCGACGACGACCGTCCCGCCGCCGCTGCGGCTCCGTCCGCCTCATCCGCACCGCCGGCCGGTGGCGACGGTGTGACCGGCGGCGAGCCGTCCGACGGGCCGCCCACCACCGAACTGTCCGACGCCCCGCCGGCCGCCGAGCCGTCCCGGCGGCGGTTGCGCGGCGTCGCCGTCAACCTCGGGGTGTTCCTGGTGCTGATCCTGCTGGGCCTGCCGTTCGGGCTGGTCTGGTCGGCGGTGTCGCCCGGGGTGCCGGTGCTGCAGACCGAGGACGGTGCGATCCTCGCCGAGCCGTCACCGGAGGGGTTCATCGCCGCCGACGGGTGGTTCACCCTGCTCGGCTTCGGGCTCGGTGTCCTGGTGACGATCGCTGTCTGGGTGCTGCTCCGCCGGCACCGGGGACCGCTCGGCATGGTCGTGGTGGTGCTCGGCATGCTCGGTGCCGCCCTCGTCGCCTGGCAGGTGGGGCGGCACATCGGGCTGGCCGGGTACGAGCGGATGCTGGAGACCGCGCCGGCCGGCACGAACTTCACCAAGCCGCCGGACCTGCAGGCCGGTCAGTTCTACGAGGCGCTCGGTTTCATCCCGGCGATCCAGGACCTGCTGGTGCCGGCGTTCGGCGCGGTGCTGGTCTACACCCTGCTGGCCGGCTGGTCGCGCTATCCGGGTCTGCGACCCGAGGAGGAGCCGCCGCCGTGGACGCCGGACCTGTCGCCGGTCAGTTCGGGCTCAGCGGTACCGCCAGCTCCGCCAGCGGCACCGGGACCGCCCGGACCTGACGCAGCAGAGCCGCCTCGCGGTTGAGCAGGCGCAGTTCGGCGCGGAGCCGTCCGGCCGTGTCCGGGGTCGCCAGCAGCCGCTGCCGGTCGCCGAGGGTCAGCGCGGCGGTGGCCGCCACCAGGTGGGACAGCACGGTCGGGTCGTCCGGCAGCTGTTCGGCGATCTCCTCCGGGTCGTCCCGGACCAGGGCGAGGTACTGCCGGAAGACCGCGAGGACCCGGGGAGCGAGTTGGTCGGCGGCCTGTTCCTGACCGGTCGGTTCGGGCAGCCAGTCGACCTCGGCGGTCAGGTACGGCGTTTCCCCCTGGGTGACGTCGTTGATCCGGAACCGGCGTCGTCCCACCGTCACCACGTCGAGCCGGCCGTCCGGCAGCTCGGTCACCTGACGCAGTTCCGCCGTACAGCCGATGTCGTGCAGGGTGACCAGCGACGTCCGGCCGCCCGGTTCGGCGGCCGCCCGGTCCGCCGGGGTCCCACCCCCGAAGCCGGGAGCGACGGCTCCGCCCGGGCCGACCCCGCCCAGGCCGACGGTGCCGGGGCCCGGGCCACCGGCGACCGGTGCCGGGCCGCCGCCGCGGATGGCGACCACACCGAACTCCCGGGGCGTACCCTCCGGAAGGTCGGTCAGGTGTCGGATCAGTGCGAGATAGCGCGGCTCGAATATGTGCAGCGGCAGCACCAGACCGGGAAAGAGCACCGTCTCGAGCGGAAACACCGGTAGCCGCGCACCCACCGGACGAGCCTAACCGGTCCCGGGCGCCCTCGACCGTACGTGGTTCGGCTGATCCGGACCCGGCTTCGGCTGACCACATCGCCGGCCGAACGGCGGGTACGTGGTCCGGCTCACCGTCCCGCCCGCTGGACGCAGCCGCTGCGCCGGCCGGTGCGACGAATAGACTGCCAAGGGTGTTGAACCGGATCGACCTGCGCGGCGGGTGGCGTGATCCACGCGCCCTGCTGCCCCGTGCCCAGCTTGACGTCTCCGTCGCGGTGGAGAAGATCCGCCCGCTCGTCGAGGCGGTCCGCGAGCATGGGTTCACCGCGATCCGGGACGCCACCCAGCGCTTCGACGGCCTGCTGCTGGACCGGCTGCGGGTGCCGGCCGAGACCATCGCCGGAGCCGAGTCGACGCTGGAGCCGGAGGTCCGGGAGGCACTGGTCGAGAGCATCAGCCGGGCCCGGCGGGTGCACGCCGACCAGCGGCGGACCGACGTGGTCACCGAGGTCGTGCCGGGCGGCGTCGTCACCGAACGCTGGGTGCCGGTCGACCGGGTCGGGCTGTACGTCCCGGGTGGCCTGGCCATGTACCCGTCGACCGTGGTGATGAACGTGGTGCCGGCCCAGGCCGCCGGGGTCCGGTCGCTGGTGGTGGTGAGCCCGCCGCAGCCGGAGAACAACGGCCTGCCCGACGCCCGGGTGCTGGCCGCCTGCGCGCTGCTCGGCGTCGACGAGGTCTACGCGGTCGGCGGGGCCCAGGCGGTGGCGATGCTCGCCTACGGGGCGGCGACCGACGCCGACGGCACCGGGCACTGCGAACCGGTCGACATGATCACCGGCCCGGGCAACATCTGGGTCACCGCCGCCAAACGGCTGCTGCGGGGTGTGGTCGGGATCGACGCCGAGGCGGGTCCGACCGAGATTGCCGTACTGGCCGACGAGACGGCCGACCCGGTGCACGTCGCCGCCGACCTGATCAGCCAGGCCGAGCACGACCCGCTGGCGGCGAGCGTGCTGGTCACCCCGTCGGTCGAGCTGGCCGACGCGGTCGACCGGGAGCTGGCCCGGCAGGTTCCGGAGACCAAACACACCGACCGGATCAACACCGCGCTCACCGGCCCGCAGAGCGGGGTGGTGCTGGTCGACGACCTGGCGGCCGGGCTGCGGGTGGTCGACCTCTACGCCGCCGAGCACCTGGAGATCCAGACCCGGGACGCCCGCGAGTGGGCACTCCGGGTACGCAACGCCGGGGCGATCTTCGTCGGGCCGTACGCGCCGGTGTCGCTCGGCGACTACTGCGCCGGTTCCAACCACGTGCTGCCCACCGGCGGCTGCGCCCGGCACTCCTCCGGGCTGTCGGTGCAGTCGTTCCTGCGCGGCATCCACATCGTGGAGTACACCGAGGCGGCGCTGCGGGACACCGCCCGGCACGTGGTGACCCTGGCCGGGGTGGAGGACCTGCCCGCGCACGGCCAGGCGGTCGCCGTCCGGTTCGCCGCGCCCCCGCCGGCCGCCGAGGGGGCACCGGCGTGACCTCGCTCGACGACCTGCCGATCCGCGACGACCTGCGGGGGCGCAGCCCGTACGGCGCGCCGCAGCTGGACGTGCCGGTGCGGCTGAACACCAACGAGAACTCGTACCCGCTGCCCGAGTCGGTGGTGGACGCGATCGGCAAGGCGGTCGCCGCCGAGTTGCGTGACCTCAACCGCTATCCGGACCGGGACGCGGTGGCGCTCCGCGCCGACCTGGCCGACTATCTCGGGCACGGGCTCGGCGTCGGCAACGTCTGGGTGGCCAACGGCTCCAACGAGGTGCAGCAGCAGCTGTTCCAGGTCTTCGGTGGTCCGGGACGGACCGCGCTCGGCTTCACCCCGGCGTACTCGATGCATCCGCTGCTCGCCACCGCGACCGGCACCGCCTGGCGGGACGGTCGGCGGGACGCCGACTTCGGGCTGACCGTCGCGCACGCCGTGGCGCAGGTCCGGGAGCACCGCCCTGACCTGGTCTTCCTCTGCTCGCCGAACAACCCGACCGGGACGGCGCTGGATCCGGCGGTGCTGGACGCGGTGCTGGCCGAGGCGCCCGGCATGGTGGTGGTCGACGAGGCGTACGCGGAGTTCGCCCGGCCCGGCACGCCGACCGCGCTCGCCCTGCTGCCCGGCCAGCCGCGGCTGGTGGTGACCCGGACGATGAGCAAGGCGTTCGGTTTCGCCGGCGGACGGCTCGGTTACCTCGCCGCCGACCCGGCGGTGGTCGACGCGGTGCAGCTGGTCCGGTTGCCGTACCACCTGTCGGCGCTCACCCAGGCCGCCGCCCGGGCGGCGCTGGCCCACCGCGACACCCTGCTCGGCACCGTCCAGGCGATCAAGGAGCAGCGGGACGGGATCGTCTCCGGCCTGCGGGCCCGGGGCCGGACGGTGGCCGACAGCGACGCGAACTTCGTGCTCTTCGAGGTCGGCGCCGACCAGCGGACCGCCTGGCGGGCGCTGCTCGACCACGGTGTGCTGGTCCGGGATGTCGGCCTGGCCGGCTGGCTGCGGGTCACCGCCGGCACCCCGGAGGAGACCGACGCCTTCCTCGCCGCCCTGGACGCCTGGGCGGCCGCGCCGGCCGGATCCGGTGTGGGGGCCGGTGCCGGCGGTCCCGAATGACGCCGAGCCGGCCCGTCCTGTCATGCTGAAGCCGCGCAGTCGCGAACGAAAGGTCCTACCGTGAGCAGAACCGCCCGGGTCGAGCGGACCACGGCCGAGACCAAGGTCCTCGTCGAGCTGGACCTCGACGGCACCGGTAAGGCCGAGATCAACACGGGGGTCGGGTTCTACGACCACATGCTGAACCAGATCGCCCGGCACGGCGGCTTCGACCTGACCGTGCAGACCGTCGGCGACCTGGAGATCGACGCCCACCACACCGTCGAGGACACCGCGCTCGCCCTGGGGACCGCGTTCGACCAGGCGCTCGGCGACAAGGCCGGCATCCGGCGGTACGGTTCGGCCACCATCCCGATGGACGAGGTGCTGGTCCGGGCCGCGGTCGACCTCTCCGGCCGCCCGTACGTGGTGCACGACGAGCCGGCGCTGGCCCCGTACATCGGGCCGGTCTATCCGACCAGCATGACCCGGCACATCTGGGAGTCGTTCGGCCAGTCGGCCCGGCTCACCCTGCACGTCTCGGTGCTGCGGGCGGCCCGCCCGGGCGGCCACCCGGACGCGCACCACGTGGTGGAGGCACAGTTCAAGGCCGTCTCCCGGGCGCTGCGCGAGGCGGTGTCGATCGACGTACGCGCCGGTGGCGCGATTCCCAGCACCAAGGGGCTGCTCTGATGGGCGCCGTACTGCCGGTGCTGCTGTTCGCCCTGGGCGGGGTGCTGATCGGCGGGGCGTGGTCGATGCACCGCCAGGGCGCGTCCCGGGGCGCTCTCCTGCTGGTCGGCACGCTCGCGGTCCTCGCCACCGCCGGTGGGGTGCTGTGGCTGATCCCCGGGGGCACCTGATGGCTCCCGCGCCGAACGTCGTGGTGTTGGACTACGGCTCCGGCAACCTGCGCTCCGCACAGCGCGCGGTGGCCCGGGCCGGTGCCGAGGTCACCGTCACCGCCGACCTGGCCGCGGCCTCGGCCGCGGACGGTCTGGTGGTGCCCGGGGTGGGCGCCTTCGCCGCCTGCATGGCCGGGATCGAGGCACTACGGGCCGGTCCGGTGATCGCCGAACGGGTCGCGGCCGGCCGCCCGGTGCTGGGCATCTGCGTCGGCATGCAGATCCTCTTCGAGTACGGCGAGGAGCACGGCGTGGTCACCAAGGGGCTCGGGCTGCTGCCCGGCGCGGTGACCCGGCTCGCCGCCCGGCGGGTCCCGCACATGGGCTGGAACACCGTACGCACGCCGGCCGACTCGACGCTGTTCGCCGGACTGCCGACCGACTCGCGCTTCTACTTCGTCCACTCGTACGCCGCCACCGAACTGTCCGCCCTGACCGGGGCCGGGGCGCTGGTGACGACGGCCGAGCACGAGACCCGGTTCGTGGCGGCGGTGGAGCGGGGGCCGCTGTCGGCGGCGCAGTTCCACCCGGAGAAGTCCGCCGACACCGGCCGGGTACTGCTGACCAACTGGCTGGGGACCCTGTGAGCCGGGAACGGGCCCGCCGCCGGGCCGAACGGGAGGCCGAGGCCGAGCGGGCCCGGGCCAGACGGGCCCGGGTGGTGGCCCGGCGCCAGCGTCGTCGGGCGCTGCTGCGCCGCCTCACCCCGCGGCTGCCGGACCGGCGTACGGGTCGGCTGTACGCCCGGCGCAGCCGGGGCGAACGGGCCGGGGTGGTGGTCCTCGCCCTTATCGCGATCGGTGCCATCTGGCTTTTTGTCGACGACCTTGCGCTGCGGCTCGGCCTGATCATCCTGTTGCTGCTGGCCCTGCCGGCGATCGTGGTGATCGCGTTGGGCCGGCGCACCTGACCACCGGCCCGGCGGGGTGTCAGCCGCGGGTCCGGGCCACTGTTCCATCCGAGAAGAGGAGATCCCGTTGAGCCTCACCCTGCTCCCCGCCGTCGACGTGGCGGACGGTCAGGCGGTCCGCCTGGTCCAGGGCGCCGCCGGCAGTGAGACCAGCTACGGCGACCCGCTGGAGGCCGCGCTGGCCTGGCAGTCCGACGGTGCCACGTGGATCCATCTGGTCGACCTGGACGCGGCGTTCGGCCGGGGCTCGAACGCGGAACTGCTCGCCGAGGTGGTCGGCCGGCTCGACGTACGGGTGGAGCTCTCCGGCGGGATCCGGGACGACGAGTCGCTGCGGGCGGCGCTGGCCACCGGGGCGGCCCGGGTCAACATCGGCACCGCCGCGCTGGAGGACCCGCAGTGGTGCGACCGGGTCGCCGCCGAGTACGGCGACCGGGTGGCGATCGGGCTGGACGTGCGGGGCAGTACCCTCTCGGCGCGGGGCTGGACCCGGGACGGCGGTGACCTCTTCGAGGTGCTGGAACGGCTGGACAAGGCCGGTGCGGCCCGGTACGTGGTCACCGACATCACCAAGGACGGCATGATGCGCGGCCCCAACCTGGACCTGCTCCGGGACGTCTGCGCCCGTACCCCGGCCCCGGTGATCGCCTCGGGCGGCGTCTCCACCCTCGACGACCTGCGGGCGCTGGCCGGCCTGGAGTCGATCGGGGTGGAGGGCGTGATCGCCGGCAAGGCGCTCTACGCCGGGGCGTTCACCGTCGCCGAGGCGCTCGCCGTGCTGGCCGGGGCGGAGGCGTCGTGACCACCACCTCGCCGGACAGGTGCGACGCATGACGGTCGCGGTGCGGGTCATCCCCTGCCTGGACGTGGACGCCGGCCGGGTGGTCAAGGGCGTCAACTTCGTCGACCTGCGGGACGCCGGGGACCCGGTCGAGCTGGCCGCCGCGTACGACGAGGCCGGTGCGGACGAGCTCACCTTCCTCGACGTCACCGCCTCCTCGGACGACCGTGGCACCATGCTCGACGTGGTACGCCGCACCGCCGAGTCGGTCTTCATCCCGCTCACCGTCGGCGGTGGGGTACGACAGGTCGCGGACGTCGACCGGCTGCTGCGGGCCGGTGCGGACAAGGTGGGGGTGAACACCGCCGCGATCAACCGCCCCGAGCTGATCGCCGAGATCGCCGAGCGCTTCGGCCGGCAGGTCCTGGTGTTGTCGTTGGACGTCCGACGGTGCCCGGCCGGGGTGACCACCGACAGCGGCTTCGAGGTGACCACCCACGGCGGGCGGCGGGGCACCGGCCTCGACGCGGTCGGCTGGGCCGCCCGGGCGGCGGAGTTGGGCGCCGGCGAGATCCTGCTCAACTCGATGGACGCGGACGGCACCAAGGCCGGCTTCGACCTGGCGCTGATCGGGGCGGTGCGGCGGGTGGTCGACGTGCCGGTGGTGGCCAGTGGCGGGGCGGGTACGGTCGCGCACTTCCCGCCGGCGGTCGCGGCCGGTGCCGACGCGGTGCTGGCGGCCAGCGTCTTCCACTTCGGCGAGCTGCGGGTCGGCGAGGTCAAGGACGCGCTGCGGGCCGCCGGTCACCCGGTCCGCTGAGGTCGCCGTCGGTTCGTCGACCCGGCCTGCCGGCGTGGCGCCGCTGGCCCGGCCCGTTCTCCGGTGACCGGCGGGGCATCGGCAGGGTGAACCGGGCCGCGTACTCCTGCACCGCCGCGTGGTGTTCGTCCTCCTCGAGGATCCAGTCGTGGTCTCCGGGGGCGTGCCGGCGGGTCAGTACCCCGTGCACGGTCTCCACCGCGGTGCCGACCCCGCCGTGCGGCCTGGTCCGCCACAGCCGTTCGCCGGCCGTGGTGACCCGGAACCAGCCGTCGGAGACGGTGACCAGGCCGGCGCCGACCAGCCGTCGCACCGCGGCCTCGATCTCGTGTCGGGCCGGGATGGCCCGGTTGAGGTGTTCGGCGGTGGAGAGCACGTCGGCGAGGCGGACCCCCTCCGGACGTCGGGTGGTGCTCGACCGCCGGTGCCGGCCGGCACCGCCCGCGATCACCAACGAGACGAAAATCCAGGCGTCGGACCACCGCCATCCGTCATCCCCCATGGGAGAGATGATGCCGTGTGGTGCCGGTCGACGGGAAGGTCATCAGTCGTTCATTCTTCTCCGGTCAGTCCGATTCACTGTCCATTGCGGACGATCTGTGCCGACTCTGTGGCGCGGGGTCGTCGTGTCGCGCCGTGGTGTCAGACCGTTGCCGCGTCGACTTTCTCCGTGGTCGGCGGGGCGGCTCCCGGCGTGGTCGGCGGGGCGGCTTCCTGCGTGGTCGGCCGGGACCCGGCGACGTCCGTGGGCGGCACGGTGAACAGCGGGATGAACAGGTGCACCAGTGGTCCGATGCCGACCGCGTACACCACGGTGCCGATCCCCACTGTGCCGCCGAGCAGCCAGCCGGCGGCCAGCACGGTCACCTCGATCACCGTACGGACCACGCGGATCGAGTGGCGCGGGTGCCGGGCCACAAAACCGGTCATCAGGCCGTCGCGTGGCCCGGGGCCGAACCGGGCGCCGATGTAGAGGCCGGTCGCCACTCCGTTGAGCAGGACACCGGTGACGAGGAAACCGATCCGGGCGGGGAGCGGGGAGACGGTCGGCAGCAGCCACAGGGCGACGTCGACCGCCACCCCGATGACCAGGACGTTGCTGACCGTGCCGAGCCCCGGACGTTGCCGCAGCGGGATCCAGATCAGCAGGACCAGTACACCGACGACGATCGTGACGGTGCCGATGGAGGCGCCGACGAGTCGGGAGAGTCCCTGCTGGAAGGCGCTCCAGGGGTCCAGGCCGAGCGTCGACTCGATCATCAGCGCCATGCTCAGGCCGTAGAGCACCAGGCCGGCGTAGAGCTGTCCGAGCCGTCGGAGCAGTCGGTCGGGTCGGTTGCCAATCCGTGTCATGCATGCCACTCTGAGGGCCAATCTGGGAGGTATGAAGGACCAATCAAGGAGATGTGGTTATGACTGGACTGGTCCGTGGCCCCCATCTGGCTCGGATGCTCGGCCAGTGGCACTCCCTGCCCGGTCGGCGACGCGACCCCGACTACGCCGCGCTCGCCGGGGCGGTACGGGGACTGCTCGCCGACGGGCGGCTGCCGCTCGGCGTACGCCTGCCGGCCGAACGGGAACTGGCCGAGGCGCTGCGGGTCAGCCGTACCACGGTCACCGCCGCCTACCGGTCGCTGCGGGAGACCGGGCACCTGACCAGCCGGCGCGGCGCCGGCAGCTGGACCACCCTGCCAAATGGCCACCGGGTGGGCAGCACCGGCATGTTGACCCCGCTGGAGGACCTGGACGTGATCGACCTCGGCTGCGCGGCACTGCCCGCGCCGGTCGAGCTGGCCGACGCCGCCCGGGCCGCCGTCGAGGACCTGGCCTGCTACCTCGGCGGCGCCGGATACCACCCGACCGGCATCATCGAACTGCGTACGGCGGTCGCCGAGCACTACACCGGACGGGGCCTGCCGACCAGCCCCGAGCAGATCCTGGTCACCAACGGCGTGCAGCACGCCCTCGACCTGGTACTGCGACTCGCGCTGCCGCCCGGAGCCGGCGTACTCGTGGAGTCGCCGACCTATCCCAACGCGTTGGCCGCGCTGGCCGCCCGCCGAGCCCGGATCACCACCCACGGCCTGGACGCCGGGGGACCGGGCTGGGACGCCGACCTGCTGCTCGGCGGCCTGCGGCAGACCCGGCCCCGGCTGGCGTACCTGATCCCCGAGTTCCAGAATCCGACCGGTCACCTGATGCCCGCCGACCTGCGGGAGCGGGTGGTGGCCGCGGCCCAGGCCGCCGGCACCGACCTGGTCGTCGACGAGTCCTTCGTGGACCTCGCCCTGGACGGCGTCGAGGTGCCGCCGCCGACCGCCGTCTTCGACCGGCACTCGCGGGTGGTCACCATCGGCGGGATGAGCAAACCGTACTGGGGAGGTCTGCGGATCGGCTGGATCCGCGCCTCGGCGCCGCAGGTGCAGCGGCTGGCCGCCACCCGGGTCGGGGTCGACATGGCCGGCCCGGTGCTCGACCAGCTCGTCGCGGTACGCCTGCTCGCCGCCGCCGGGACCATCGTGCCGGCCCGGCGGGCGCAGCTGGCCGCCCAGCGAGACGCCCTGCTGGCCGTGCTCCGGGCCGAACTGCCGACCTGGCGGGTACGGCCCCCGCAGGGCGGGGTCACGCTCTGGGCCGAGCTGGACGGGCCGATCGCCAGCGCGTTGGCCCGGGCCGCCGAGGAGGTCGGGGTACGGATCGCTCCCGGACCGAGGTTCGGCCTGGACGGCACCATGGAACGGTTCCTCCGGCTGCCGTTCACGCTGCCGCCGGCCGACCTCACCGAGGCGGTACGCCGACTCGCCGCCGTTCGGTACGACCTCGACCGGGTCACCCGTCCACACTGGCGGGAGCCGGCGGTGATCGCCTGACCGCCGTGCCGGATCAGCGGCGGCCGTGCCGGATCAGCGGCGGCCGTGCCGGATCAGCGGCGGCCGGCGTCAGGCGTCGGTGCCGCCCGGTGCCGGCTGCCAGACCCAGTCCTGCCGGTCGTAGAGCCGGGTGAATCCCACCCGGAGCAGGTTCTCCAACGACTGGTGGCGTTCGCCCGCCGCGGGCCGGCCGGTCTGCACGACGAGTCGGCGGCAACCGGCCTCGGCGGCCGCTCGGGCCCGGGCGGCCGTCAGGGCCGACTGGGCGCCCCGGCCACGGTGGCTCTCCCGGGTGACCGCGCTGTTCAGCCCGCCGACCTCGCCGTTCAGGAACAGGTTGGCCGCGGCCACCATCTGATCGCCGTCCCAGGCCGCGAACGCCCGGAAGTCCGGCTGCCCGAGAGTGGCCCGGAACAGGGTGTCGAAGTGCTCGGGCATCTGGAACACGGTGTACAGCAGGCTTACCCACTGTGCGAAGTCGGCCGCTCCGACCGGTCCGATCCGCAGGTCGGTGCGGGCCGGTGCGATGTCGCCCACCGCGCAGCCGAGCTGCACCGTGAACGCGCCCGGGGTGAGCCCGTACGCGGCGCGGATCTCGTCCCAGTCCGGGGGAAGCAGGTCGGGGGCGATCTGGATCCGCGCCGACGGGCTGCCCTGGTCACGGTGGAACTCGATCACCTTGTCGAGCACGTCCCGGGTGACCGGCTCGGTCACCCCGAGCCCGAGGGTCTTGTTCCAGTAGCCGGCCATCGGATCGTTGCGGGTGACCCAGGTGAACGCCCCGCCGATGCGGGTGGTGCTGATGCCGAGGGCCTGCCGGGTGCGCTCCGGCGCCAGGGCCACCATCCGGTAGTTGCACTCGGCTTCGGCGGATTCGGCCAGGGCGGCGAGATTCTCTGCTGACATGGGTGGTTCCAGGGGGCGTCGAAGGGCCGGGGCGGCCCGGGCGGACTGTGCTGCCGTCGACAACCGACCGGGTGGCGGCCGGATCTGTGGGCGACGACGTCCGTCATGGAACCCGGTGATCCCTTTCCTGACCAGCCCGGGGAGGGGCAGGTGTGAGCAGGATCTACGTACCCGTGAGTAGCTGGTCGGGGGTCAGGCCGGGTAGCCGTCCCGGGCGATCAGGTCCAGGCGGGGCAGCCGCAGCCGGGCCGCTCGGGGTGCCGGCAGGGACGCCCAGACCACCTTGCCGTCGGTGCCCGGCAGCACCCCCCAGCCGGCGACCGACCGGGCCACCAGGTCCAGTCCGCGCCCGCGCAGCGCGGGCGGTGTCGCCGCATCCTCGGCTCCGTCGGGCGTGGTGGCGATCCGGGGTACGCCGTGGTGCCGGTCGGCGACCGCGATCCGAAGTCGTTGACGGTGGTGGGAGACGGTGACGTCGATCTCCGTACCGGCGTGCTCCACGGCGTTCGCCACCAGTTCGGAGACGACGAGCTGGGCGTCGTCGGTCACCTCGGACAGACGCCACCGGTCGCAGCAGTCCCGGACCAGGCGCCGGGCGGTGGCCGCCGCCTGCGCCGCCGGGGCGAGCCGCTGGTGGGCCCGCCGGACCCCCGGTGGCACCGGGTACGGCCGGAGTCGGCTGAGTGCCTCGGAGAGTCGTGGATAGAGCCGGACCCGGCGGGTCGGCAGTCGACGCAGCGCCCCGGTCAACGCCGACGCCGGGGCGCAGACCAGTACGGTGATGCCCCGTCGGCAGGACTGTCCGAGCATGACCAGGGCCGGCAGCACGGTCGGCAGCAGACCGTCCGGGGTGACCCGGGTGCAGTCCAGCGCCACGTAGGGCGGGTGGTGCGCGGTGCAGGCCTCGAACGCGCGCTGCAGGGTGTACACCTGGGCCAGACTCCACCGGCCGGCCATGGTGATCACCAAGGCGCCGGTTTCCACGTGTGCCGCCACCATGGTCGTCATCCTGGGAACCCCCTCGCCGCCCGCCCGGGCGACCACCGGCTCGTCGGTCGCTCGGATGCTGCCTCTGGTCTTACCCCGGCGAGCGGCGGACGATTCCGGGTCGGCCGGATCGGTCGGTCCGGGTGACCCACCCGACCCCCCCCCCCCCCCCCCCCCCCCCCGCCCGCTCAGAGCTGGGCGAGGGTGCCCTCGTACATCTTGTTGATCTCGTCGGCGAAGCTGGTCTCCACGGCCTTCCGCTTGATCTTCATCGAGGGTGTCATCTCGCCGTCCTCGACGGTCAGTTCACGGGGCAGGATGGCCACCCTCTTGATCGTCTCCCAGCGGTTGAGCTTGGTGTTCAGGTCGTCGACGTACCCCTCGACCAGGCTGCGCACCTCGGCCGACGCGACGAGTTCGGCGTACGGACGCCCGGCGAGCGGTCCACCGGCGGCCCAGGCGGCGATCGCGTCGGCGTCCAGGCTGACCAGCATCGTGCAGTAGTTGCGGGCCTGGCCGATCACCACCGCCTGCGCGGTGTACGGGCAGATGGCCTTGAACATCCCCTCGATCGCCGACGGCGCGATGTACTTGCCGCCGGAGGTCTTGACCAGGTCCTTCTTCCGGTCCGTGATGGTGAGGAAGCCGTCGTCGTCGAGTTCGCCGATGTCACCCGTGCGGAAGAAGCCGTCCG
The DNA here is from genome assembly GCF_039871735.1 of Plantactinospora sp. B24E8. Classification (NCBI taxonomy): domain Bacteria; kingdom Bacillati; phylum Actinomycetota; class Actinomycetes; order Micromonosporales; family Micromonosporaceae; genus Plantactinospora; species Plantactinospora sp. B24E8. The sequence goes on along the minus strand of NZ_JBDPMH010000021.1, from coordinate 49,691 downwards.
AGGTGAACGCCGCCGCGGTCTCCTCGGGCAGGTTGTGGTAGCCACGCATCACCGGCGCGCCCCGGAGCAGGATCTCGCCGTCGGAGTCGATCCTGCACTCCAGGTCCGCGATCGCCTGACCGACGGTGCCGATCTTGAGCCTGCCGGGCCGGTTGACGAAGTTGGCCGCACTGCTCTCGGTGAGACCGTACCCCTCGTAGATCGGCAGCCCGGCGGCGGCGAAGAACCCGGCGATCTCCTTGCTCAGCGGCGCGGCGCCGGAGACCAGTACCCGGATCCGGCCACCGAGCCGGGCCTGGAGCTTGCTGAACACCAGCTTCTCCGCGATGCCGTAGCTGATCCGCAGGCCGGCGGAGACCGGTTGACCGGCCTGCTCCAGGGCGACCTTCCGCCTGCCGGTCCGTACCGCCCAGGCGAAGATCTTCGCCTTGGCCCCGCCGCCGGTCTGCGCGGTGGTGACCGCGCGGTTGTAGACCTTCTCGTAGATCCGGGGCGCGCCGCACATCAGGGTCGGCTTGACCAGGCCGAGCAGCTCGACCAGCTTGTCGAGTCGACCGTCCACGTACGTCGGCAGCCCGACGTGGATCACGCCGCAGAGCAGGGTCTTGCCGAACGAGTGGGACAGCGGCAGCCAGAGGTACTGCAGGTCGTCGGGCTCGAGGATGCCGATCGTCCCCTGGGCGACCCCCTCCCAGCACCAGCCGGCGTGCAGCAGTTCCACACCCTTGGGCCGGCCGGTGGTGCCGGAGGTGTAGATCAGGGTGGCCAGCCGGTCCGGGGAGATGTCGGCGACGATCCGCTCGATCAGGTCCGGATCCTGTTCCAGCGCGAGCGTGCCCTGCACCTCGAGGTCGCCGAGGGTGAGCTGGGTCGGGCTGGCCTCGGGATCCGCGGGCCCGTCCATCAGCACCACGTGGGTCAGCGCGGGCAGGTCCGCGGCGGCGACCTTGGCGGCCTGGGCGGCGTTCTCCGCGATCAGGATCTTCGAGCCGGAGTCGGTGAGGATGTAGGCGGTGTCCTCCGGCTCGGTGGTCGGATAGACCGTTGTGGTCGCGCCGCCCGCGCACATGATCCCGAGGTCGGCGAGCACCCAGTCGAGCCGGGTGTTGGCCGCGATCGCCACCCGGTCCTCGTGGTCGACACCGAGACCGCGCAGTCCGGCGGCGATGGCCTTCGCCCGCTGGCCGACCTGCGCCCAGCTGAGCCAGATCGGACCGGAGTCGTCGGGCGCGGGATGGGCGAAGGCGTCCCGGTCGGGGGTGGCCGAGACACGTTGCAGGAACATGTCGGGGATGGACCGGTACGGGATGTCGAGAGACATTGGGGGATAGCCTCCGGATATCGTGGCGTGACGGTGATCACGTTAAATCGCGGTTACCAGAGAGTATTGGCTCTTCCGGCCGCTCGGCTAGTGCTGATCGGACCGAGCCGGTACGGCTGGACGGACGGTAGGTCGAGGCCGTCCCGGTGCTGGCTCTTCGTGCTGGTCTGTTCACGAACTGTCGACATTTGCCGGGAGTGGCAAACCCTTGTCGGCCCGTCGCGTCTCTAAGCTATCCAGGCGTCGGCCCAGGCCAGTCGATCGGCGGACGAGGTCCCGCGGCCCCTGGTCGACACATTTCCGCGACAGACCACCCCCCCGGGTACGAGGAGAGAACGTGTCCATGGACGAATTCGGTTGCGGCGAGGCGGCACCGGGGCACGTCATCCACCTGCGGGTCGCCGTACCCACGCTGGACGCCGCCACCGATCTGGCCGCGTTGCTCACCGAGTCCCTGGCCTTCCTGCCGGAACTCGACGCCGGCGAGGTGACCGTCTCGGCGGAGGACGCCCAGCACGAACGGTTCCGGGTGTTCTGCGACCGGCGGCTGCCCGGTGGCGGCCGGTGCGGCGAGCGTGAGGGACACGGCGGCTCCTGCCGGTCCGGTCCGCCCGGAACCGGTCCGGGACAGTGGCCCGGGTTCGTCGAGATCAGCCCGGCGCCACCCCGGTTCCGGACCGGCGTACCGGTGCGGCTGCAGGGCCGACTGTGAAACCGTGTCCCACGATCGCGACGAGGTAGCGCGGGAGTTCAGTTCCCGCGCCAGCTGACGGTGGTCACCCCGACCAGTTCGTTCACCGCGACCCGGTCCTCGGTGGCGAGGATCCGGACCATCCGCTCCGCCTCCGGCAGGGACACGTGTCGGCCGGTCGACGTCTCCGTCGCGGGGTCCGGGCTCTCCAGCCAGAGCCGGCCCCGCTCCCAGCGCATCTGCACCGCCGCGTCGGAGCGGCCGACGTAGCAGATCCAGGCGCCGGTCCGGACCGGCATCCGCCGGACCATCTCGACAGCCTCGGCGGTTTCGAGGGGCACCGCCCGGTCCTGCAGACCGGCCGGGTGCTGCCAGGTCGCCTCCACCAGCCCGGCCTCGGGTGTCGGCTCGGCGGCCGGTGCCGTCGCACCCCGCAGCCGACGTACCAGGGTCATCCCGTCCCGACGACCGACCCGCAGTTCGGTGCCGTCCGGGAAACCGCCGACCAGGGTGTCCCAGTCCCGTCGTACCGTCACCGACGCCCCGTCGACGGTGACCCGGACCCGGATTCCGACCGGCAGCCACGGCAGGTGCAGACCGGTCAGCCAACTCGCCGCAAGGGTGCCGTCGGTCAGCGCGAACGGGCCCCGCCAGGCGTCGGGGACCGCCACCTCGACCGGTATGTCGTCCTCGACGACGGGCGGAACCGCCGCGAGCCGGCCGAACCGCCGACGCCGCAGGGTCAGCGGAACGAAGATCCGGGTGCCGGTGCTCCCGTCCCACCGCACCGGTAGGTCGTGGTCGCGCAGTGCGGCCGCCACCTCCTCGCCGATCTCGACCGTGGCCGGCCCGTCGAACAACCCGTACGCGAGGTACACCCCGCCGCCCTCGACGCCGCGCTCCGCGTCCTGCTGGTGGTAGAAGGTGTAGCCGCGTCGCTGGTCCCGCTCGTCGGCCTCGTCGCGGATCTCCTGGACGCCGCAGTTCTGGCAGCAGGTGAAGTCCTCCCGGGCGACGATGCCGGCGCTGTCCAGGGCGCGGAAGGCGAGGGTGAGCCGGTCGCTGTCGGTCGGCCCGGGAAACTCCGCCTGGGCGGCGAGATGTGCGGCCAGTTCACGGGCCGTGACCTCCCCGGCCCAACGGCGGACCACGTCCCGGTTCGCCTCGTCCTGGAAGTGGTACCCGGTCTCCTCGACGATCGTCGCGTACGGCAGGACGCCGAGCGCCACCTGCTGCCGTACGAACGCCTCGACCACCCCGCGGATGTCGTCCGTCTCCTCGTCAGTCTCCACGGCCGCGAACGCTAACAGCCTCGACCGACAGCCGTCGGCGAGCGATGTCACGGTCACGTCCCGCGGCGACCTCGACGCCACTTTCCCGCCGCCGGCGATGCCACGGTCGCGGGCGGCGGCAGCGCGACGGCCGCACCGCCAAGGGGGCGGTACGGCCGTTCGTCGGGGCAGGTTGCTCAGTCGTCGTCCCGGTCGTCGTCGTCGTCATCGTCGTCGTCCCGGTCGCGGTCGTCCCGGTCGTCGTCCCGGTCGCGGTCGGTCTTGACGATGTCGCCGGTGCTGGTGTCGACGTCGACCTCGACCTCCCAGCCGTCCTGCTGGATCTCCACGCTCCAGACCGTCCGGCCGTGTTCCCGCTCCCGCTCGACCTCGTCGACCCGGCCGCCGCCGGCCTGGCCGAGCGCGATCTCCACCGCGCGTTCCCGGCTGATCGGATCGTCCGTGCCGGGGCTGGTGGTGCTGGGAGCACCGGTCGACGGGCCGCCGGTCGAGGTGGTGGCGGTCGACGGGCCGCTGGTCGACGGGGCGGCCCGAACGGTGCCCGGCTCGGTGGCCGGCGCGGTGGCCGTGGCGGTCGCCACCGGTGCGGCGCCGAGCCCGCGTTCGCCCTGCTCCGCCGCGTTGGCCCCGATCGCGGTGCCGACGACGGCGAGTACGGCGAGCGCACCGCCGATGCCCAGGACCATCGTGTTGCGCCGGATCATGTCCCCTCCTCGGTGCTGAGTCCTCTGTGCTGTCACCCTCAGAGGTTCGCCCGAGCGGGGATAGCGGCGCACTGTGCGAATGCTAAGCCGAGGTAAAGATCCGGCCCCGCCGGTCAGCCGGCGTGCGGGGCCGGCATCGGCAGGTGGGCCCGGGTCAGCAGCAGGTTGACGGCCGCGACACCGGTCAGCACGGCCAGCACGACCAGCGCCGACATCATCGGCGGCAGCACCGTCGCCGTCGGGGCCAGCACGAGCAACCCGACCAGACCGACGATCTGGGGTCGGTCCAGCCGGGCGAAGACGATCCGGTCGAGCAGCAGCCGGCCGAACAGGAACAGTGCGGGGCCGCCGAAGATCAGCATCGCCGTCGCGGCCGGCGTGGCGCCGAACGGCCGGGCGATGACAAGCTCGTTGGCGGCGGCCGTTCCGAGGATGCCGCTCACCAGGACCAGGTGGACGAGGGCGGTCAACTGGCTACGCCGCCACGGGTTCGACGACTCGGCGATGCCGCTGGTCATCAACTCCCCGGCACGGTGGATGTAGATCCGCCAGATCAGCACCGTCGTGCCGAACACCACCGCGAGGGCGAGGGTGTCGGCGAGCCGGTGCGCACTGCCGCTGTACGCCCGACCGGTCAGGAAGATGGCGACCCCGAGCGCGATGATCACGAACTGCCGGTACCGCTCGGAGACCCGCTCACCCACCTGCACCGGCGGCGGGGCGAGCCGCTGCCGGGCCCACGGTGTCGGCCAGCTGAGCAGCACGCCGAGCATCTCCACCGCCGCCGCCACCGTCCAGAGCGCCAGCCGCACCTGTTGCGGCAGCAACGCCCCGACGATCCACGGCACCGCGGCGAGGAGTACCCAGAAGAGCACCCGGGGCGGCCGCCCCCGGACCGGCTCCGGCGCCCGCGCCCGGGCCAGCAGCACCAGGTTGTACGCGCCGCTGCCGACGTGCGTCGCCAGGTAGGCGACCACGAACAGCAGGCCCCGCTGTTCGTACGCGGCGGGACGGCGGCGGACATCACCAGGACGCCCGCCGTGCCCAGACGAACTGCGGTACGTGGGTCCACCGGTTCAGGTCGACCGTGTCCCCGGCCCCCCACGAGGTCAGGGCCCAGAGCAGGGCGAAGGGCACCAGCAGCACCAGCGCCTCGGCGGCGCCCAGCGGGGTCAGGTCGGCGAGCAGCCGCTCGGTCAGGGTGATCATGGCGGCGACGTACGCCAGGTCGAAGAAGAGCTCCAGCAGGGCGGGGCGGCTCGTCGACGCCAGGCCGGGCGGCGACATCCGCTCCCTGTCGCCCTCCGCCATCGACCGGCCTGCCTCCCGTGCCCCGCCCTCGTCCGACGTCTCCGAGCCTATGAGCCGTTCGGGTGCCCCGTCCCGGGTTCCCCACGTGCGAAGCGTCCGCCTTTGTAGCGTTGCCACGGGTCACCGGGGGTGATGGTCGGCGGTGTCCTGCTGATCTCCACCGGCACCTCGCTCGTGGTCGGCGACCCCTACCGCGACCCGCCGCTGTCCTGGGTCCTGATCCTGCTCGGTGGTCCCGCACTCTTCCTGCTCGGCACGCTGTTCTTCGAGATCGTGGTGACCGGCCGCCTCCTTGGCACCCGGGTGACCGCGATCGTGGTGCTCGCCGCGAGCGGGCCGGCGATGCCACTGTTGCCGTCGCTGGCGGTCATGGCGGTCCCGACTCTCGTCCTGCTCGGCACCCTTGTGGTCGAGTTGGCCGTCAACCGGGCTGGGGCCACCGCCGAGTCATCGCCGGGATGGCCGGCGCCGCCACAGTGAGGCAGCGCCGCCACAGTGAGGCAGCGCGGCAGCGCCGCCACAGTGAGGCAGGGCCGTCGGAACGGCAGCGGTGAGGCAGCGCCGTCGGGGGTGTCCACCCGCGGACGGTACGGCGCCGGTCAGGCCGGCGGGACCGCCGGCGACCGGGTGGGTGGGCCGAGGGTGAGCGCGACCCGGGCGCCGCCACCGATCCCGCTGGCCAGTTCGAGTTGTCCGCCGCTGTCCCGGGCGGCCCGGCGAGCGATGTCCAGCCCCAGCCCGGTCGAACCGCCGGCGCTCGCCCCCCGTTCCACCAGCGTCGCCGGGTTCAGCACCGCCGACGGCAGTCCCGGACCGGCGTCCGCGACGGTCAGCAACGCGCCGCCGCCGACCTTCGGCACACAGGTGACCGAGAACCCGACCCCGTCCGGGGTGTGTGCGAAGACGTTGCCGAGCAGCGCGTCCAGGACCGCCGCCAGGTCGTCGGCGGGCAGCCGTACCGGCAGTGGGTGGTCGGCGAGGTCGACGGCGACCGTCCGGCCGGTGTCCTCGGCCAGCACCGTCCAGAACGCCACCCGGTCCCGGACCACCTCGGTCGCGTCGCAGACACCCTCGGCACCGCTCGGGCCGCCGGGGCCGGCCTCGGTCGTGCCGCGGCGCCGGGCCTGCCGGATCAGCCCGGTCACCGCCCGCTCCACCGCGTCGATCCGGTTGCCGATCCGGGCCGCCTCCGCCGGGTCGGTCAACGACTCGGCCTCCAGCCGCAACGACGTCAACGGGGTACGCAGCCGGTGCGACAGGTCCGCCAACTGCTCCCGTTCCTCCCGGAGCAGCTCCTGGATCCGGGCGGCCAGGTGGTTGAGCGCGCCGGCGACCGCCCGCAGTTCCGGTGGCCCCGACGGCCGGGCCCGGGCGGTCAGTTCCGCCCCGGCGAGCCGCAACGACACCGACGACAGCTCGCTGATCGGCGCCACCATCGACCGGGCCAACCGGTCGGCGACGACCAGGCCGAGCAGCAGCAGGGCCACGCCGAGCCCGGCGAGGACCAGCCACGACCGGTACACCCCCCGGACCAGCTCGGCCCGGGGGACGAAGGTGCGGACCACCGCCGTACCGTCCGGCCGGCCCTGCACCGCGACCAGGATCTCCCGGCCCTCCGGCCCGGCCACGGTCAGGCTTTCGCCCCGTGCCGCGAGCGCCACCCCGGGGCTGCGTTCCGACGGCGTCCCGAGCGCCGAACCGTCCGGCAGGAAGACCGTGACCGGCCGGCCGGCCAGCGCGCCGACCTGGTCGGCGGCGAGCCCCAGCCGGGCCGGGTCGGCGGTGCCGACCAGCGGCACCAGCCCCTGGACCTCGGCGGTGGCCGCCGAGGTCCCGGTCGGCCGCGGCGTCGCGCAACAGCACCGCCAGCGGGACCAGGAAGGCCAGCAACACCAGGCAGGTGGTGGCGGCGACCAACAGGGTCAGCCGGCGCCTCACCGGACACCTCCGGGATCGCCGGCCGGCTCGTCACCGGGCGCGGCGAGCCGCACCCCGACCCCGCGTACGGTGTGCAGGTAGCGCGGCCGCTGCGCGGTCTCCCCGAGCTTGCGGCGCAACCACGACAGGTGTACGTCCACCGTCTTGTCCGCCCCGCCGTACGGCAACTGCCACACCTCGGTCAGCAGTTCCCGTTTACTCACCACCTGGCCGGCCCGGGTGGCGAGGTAGTGCAGCAGTTCGAACTCCCGGGGGGTCAGCTCGACGGGGGTGCCGGCCAGGGTCGCCAGCCGGGCGCCCGGGTCGACCCGCAGGTCACCGACGGCCAGCACCGGCGGCCCGCCGGCCGGGCCGGTGCCCCGGCGCAGTACCGCCCGGATCCGGGCGTCGAGCTGGGCCGCGGTGAACGGCTTCACCAGATAGTCGTCGGCACCCGAGTCCAACCCGCGGATGATCTCGGTCTCGTCGTCCCGGGCGGTCGCGATGATCACCGGGGTGGTGTTGACCGCGCGCAGCATCCGGAGCAACTCCAGCCCGTCCAGGTCAGGCAGGCCCAGATCGAGGACCACAAGGTCGGGGCGGTGGTCGAGGACCGCCTGCAGGCCACTCATCGCGGTCGCGACGGCGGCGACGGCGTGCCCCCGCTCACGCAGCGCGTGCAGGAGCGGATTGCGGATCGCCGGATCGTCCTCGATGAGCAGTAGGCGTGCCACACCGGAACGGTAACCGGTGCCGTCGGCGGCTCAGGGGATCCGGGCGACACCGCCGTACATGCATATGTCGACCGGGTCCGGGATCTCGGCACCGGGGGCGGGCCGCCACTGCGCGAGCGGCACGACCCCCGGCTCGACCAGCTCCAGGCCGTCGAAGAACCGGTCGACCTCCGCCCGGCTCCGGGTCCGGCTCAGCCCACCGCTGGCGGCGTTCGCCTGTTCCAGCCGCTCGACGACCCCGGCCGGCAGGCCGTCGTACGTGCCGTGGGAGAGCACCAGGTAGCTGCCCGGGGGCAGCGCGTCGACGAACCGCCGGACGACGCCGTACGGGTCCTCGAAGTCCCGGACGAAGTGCACCACCGCCGCCAGCGTCAGGCCGACCGGCTGGCCGAGGTCGAGGGTGTGCCGCAGTTCGGGGGCGTCCAGGATCGAGTCAGGGTCGCGAACGTCGCGCTCCAGGTAGACGGTCCGGCCCTCGGGCGTGGAGGTCAGCAGCGCCCGGGCGTGGCTCATCACCAGCGGGTCGTTGTCGACGTAGACGACCCGGGACCCGGGGGCGATCCGCTGGGCGAGTTCGTGGACGTTGTCCGCGGTGGGCAGGCCGGTGCCGACGTCGAGGAACTGCCGGATCCCGGCCTCGCCAGCCAGGAACTCCACCGTACGTCGCAGGAAGTCGCGGTTGGCGCGGGCGGCGATCCGGACGGTCGGGAAGGCGGCGGCCACCTGGTCGCCGGACTCGCGGTCGGCGGCGAAGTGGTCCTTGCCGCCGAGCCAGTAGTTGTAGCGGCGGGCGGGGTGGGCGACGGTGGTGTCGAGTTTGCTGCCCGGGGGGCTCGGGTCGGTCACGGGAAAGATTATGATCCATGCCGCCCGCCGGCCGGGAGCACCCGTCGGGTCGAGAGTGGGTGCCCGCCGGGTCGAGGGCGGGTGCTTTACCGTCTCTTAGGCTTCGCCGGCCCCGGCCTTAACTTCCGGCCGGGCATGATCGGAGCATGCGTCGACGTACCGTGTTCGCGGTCGGTGGTTGGCTGCTCGCCGCGTTGGCCGCCACCGGCACCGGGTTGGCCGCCGTCCGGGTGATCGGTGCGGATCTCACCGGGCCGGCGGGCGAGGTCCGCACCCCGGAGGAGGTGGCCCGGGCGCTGGCGGAGGTTCCGACCGGCCCGACTCCCACCAACGCCATGCCGGGCAGCCACACACCGGTCCCGTCCGGTCCGGCGGTCCCCGGGTCCCCGACTCCCGGCACCCCGGCGACCACCCCGCCGGTCGCCGGAGCCCGGCTGCTCGCCACCCCGGGCGGCACGATCGTCGCCCGGTGTGACGGCGGCCAGGTGTGGCTGGTCTCCTGGACCCCGGCCCAGGGCTTCCGGGCCGAGGACGTCGACCGTGGGCCGGACGACGACGCCGAGGTCACCTTCCGGGGTACGAGTCGCCGTCTCGACGTCGAGGTCGAGTGCCGGAACGGGGAACCGGTCCCGTCCTGGCAGGACCACAGCGACGACGACTGACAGCCCCGCCGGGCCCGGAGCAGGTCGCCGCGCAGGTGGTCGTGGCCGTCGCGCGGTGACCGGGCGAGGGCGGGCGCGGCGGATCACTGGTAGCGGCTCGCCCGCAACGACCAGTCGTAGCTGCCCCGGATCCAGCACCGGCGGGCGGTGACGAACCGGACCGTCTCGGCGTCCGCGTCGACCAGCAGTTCCGACTCCACCCGCAGGTACGTCCGCAGTGCCGCGTTGAACCGGTCGGCGGCGCCGACGAGGGCGGACCGTTCCGGGGCGGCGTCGGCGCTCCGGTGCAGCACGACGACCAGATTGTGCCCGTCGCCGCCCTGCCGCCACTCCTTGTCGTAGGAGAAGATGTCGTTGCACCAGCACACCAGGTCGGTGGCCAGGTTGTCCAAGGTGGACGCACGGGGGTCGGTCCGGTGCGCGGCGTCGCCGCCGCCGTACACCAGGTCGGTGACGGTCAGACTCGGCCGTACGCCGCCGGTGTGCCGCCGCATCTGCAGGTACTCCGCCACCGCCGGGACCCGGGACCGCTCCCGGTTCGCCGCCTCCCAGAGCAGGGCGAGCAGGTAGTCACGCATCTGGTTGGTGAATCGGAGCAGCAGGTGCGGCGAGTTGTGACCGCGTACCCGTCGACACAGGTCGTGCAGGGCGGCGCCGGCCGGGCCGGCGACGGTGGCCGGGTCCGGCGGCGCCGGTCCGCCGAGCAGGTCCAGGACGTCCAACAGTCCGCCGACGACCGGGGCGAGCCGACCGGGGTCCCGGCCGAGCCCGTCGTCGTCACACCTGTCGTCGAAGGCGAACAGCCAGGTGAAGAGATCGGTGAGCAGACGCAGCGGCGCCGGCCCGGCGTCCGGGCAGGCCCGCCCGGCCAACTCCGCCGCGCTCGCCCGGTCCAGTCGGCGCAGCGTGTCCGGGGTGGACACCAGGCCGAGTTCGGTGGCCCAGCGCAGCGACTGGTGCCCCACCTCCCCGACGTGTCCGTTGACCCGGTCGGGGAACGGCGGACGGGTCAACGCCGCCACGGCGAGGGTGCGCATCCTGCTCCTGTCGCGTGCGCCGGTCCTGCTGGGGGGTCAGATTCCGAGCTTTGCGGTCCGCAGCCGGTCGGTGAGGGCGGCGGGACCGACCAGCTGCACCCGGGCGACCCGCTGGCGGCCGAACAGGAACATGGTCAACTCGGCCGGCGAGCCGACCAGCCGGAGCTGATCCCCGCCGGCCCCGACCGTGGCCTCGCCGTGGTTCGGCGCCTGGACGAGCAGCGCGGCCGGGAATCGGCGCAGCGACATCCGGGCCAGCGACGGTATCCGTTTCCAGAGCGCGGCCTGGTGGTCCTCGGGCAGCTGCCGGGGTTGCCAGCCGGGCTCGGCGCGGCGGACGTCCTCGTAATGGACGAAGAACTCGGTCAGGTTGGCCAGTTCGTCGACCGGCGGCAGGCTCAGCGGGCTCCACCGGGGGCGGTGCCGGACCAGGTCGACGAGCTGCGGGTACGGCCGGGACGCGAACTCCTGCAACACCCGTTCGGCGTGTCCGCGCAGCGGCCGGAGCAGGATCCCGGCGGCCGCGTCCGGCCGGCGCTCCCGGAGCACCAGGTGGGCGGCGAGGTGGCGGGTGGCCCACTCCGGGATGATCGTCGGTGCCTCCGGACCACGGGCGAGGAGAAGGTCGGCCAGTGCGTGACGCTCCGAATCCGCGTACCGGGGCATGTGCCTGATCCTAGGCCGATCTTCGGGCGATCGTGTCGGGCTGTGTGACGGCCAACACAATCCGCGCCCGACTGTCCTCCGTCGAGCCGGTCGGTTCGTCACGGGCGCCGCCGATCGGTAAGGATGATCTGGACGAAGAACGCTTACGCCGGCGCCGGCCCGAACGCGCCGTGCCGGGCGATCACGGTGACGCGGGGGAAACTGTGGCGGGTGGGACGAGCCGGGACGTGCTGGCCAAGGGAATCCGGATCCTCGGCTACGCGATCCGGGACGAACCCCGGATCTTCACGATCGCCGCTGCCGGCAGCGTCGTCTACAGCCTGCTCATCGTCGCCAGCGCGTACGTCGTCGGCGCGGTGGTCGGCAACGTGGTGGTGCCGTCGCTGGAGCGGGGCGAGGCGGACGTCGGTGCCGTCGCGCTCGGCGCGGCCGCGCTGCTGGCGGTGAGCCTCGGCCGGGTGCTGGGCATGTTCGGCCGCCGAATCGGCGCCGGATACATGCAGTACCGGCTGCAGGCGAGCTACCGCCGCCGGGTCACCCGGCGCTACCTCGAACTGCCGCTCGCCTGGCACCAGCGGCACGCCACCGGCACCCTGCTCTCCAACGCCAACTCCGACGTCGAGGCGGCCTGGTTCCCGATCGCACCGCTGCCGTTCGCGGTCGGCACCCTGGTGATGCTGGTCGCCGCGATGGCCTCGCTCTTCGTCACCGACTGGGTGCTGGCCCTGGTCGGTGTCGCGATCTTCCCGGCGTTGTTCGCCCTGAACGTCGTCTACTCCCGGCGGATGGCGCCCCGGCAGTCCCGCGCCCAGCAGATGCGGGCAGAGGTCAGCGCGATCGCCCACGAGAGTTTCGACGGCGCGCTGGTGGTCAAGACCATGGGCCAGGAGGCCCGGGAGACGGCCCGGTTCGCGGCCCAGGCCGGCGAACTGCGGGACGCGCTGATCTCGGTCGGTCGGCTGCGCGGGGTCTTCGACCCGATGCTGGAGACCCTGCCGAGCCTCGGCACCCTGGCGGTGCTGCTGGTCGGCGCGGTCCGGCTGAGTCAGGGCGCGGTCACCATCACCGAACTGGTCAGCGTCGCGTTCCTCTTCACGGTGCTGGCCTTCCCGGTCCGGGCGATCGGCTGGGTGCTGGCCGAACTGCCGCGCAGTGTCGCCGGCTGGGAACGGCTGCAGACCGTGCTCACCGCGACCGGCGAGATGCCGTACGGCGACACGACCCTGGACCGGGCCGACGACCGGCCCGCCACCCTGGACTTCGACCGGGTCAGCTTCAGCTACCCGCCGGGGGAGTCGGCCACCGTCGCCGTGCCGGCCGACCCGGCGCCGCCGACCGCCGAACCCGCCGCCCCGGTGCCCGCCCCGGCACCGCCCGCAACGGCGTCGGGCACCGGGCCGGCACCGGTCGGCACGCCGGTGCTGCACGAGGTGTCGTTCACCGTGCCACCCGGCCGGACGGTCGCGCTGGTCGGTCCCACCGGTTCCGGCAAGTCGACGATCGCCGCCCTCGCGGTCCGGCTGGTCGACCCCGACACCGGCACGGTGACCCTGGACGGGGTCGACGTCCGGTCGCTGACCGCCGCCTCGCTCTCGGCCAACACCGCCCTCGTCGCCCAGGTGCCGTTCGTCTTCGACGACACCATCCGGGAGAACGTCACCCTGGGCCGGGACGGCATCGGCGACGAGGACGTCTGGGCGGCTCTGCGGCTCGCCGAGGCGGACGGCTTCGTGTCGGCACTGCCGGACGGGCTGGACACCGTGGTGGGGGAGCGGGGTGCCGCGCTCTCCGGGGGACAGCGGCAACGCCTCACCCTGGCCCGCGCCCTGGCCGGTCGGCCCCGGCTGCTGGTACTCGACGACGCGACCAGCGCGGTCGACCCGAGGGTGGAGGCGGCGATCCTGGCCGCGCTGCGTGGCGGACGCACAGCCACGCCGGAGACCGGGCGCCCGGCCGACGGGACTTCCGCCACGCCGGACGGCGGTGCCGGTCCCGACGGCGGTGCCGGTCCGCTCAACCCGGCCACCTCGATCCTGGTGGTGGCCTACCGCCGGGCGACCATCGCGCTCGCCGACGAGGTGGTCTACGTCGAACACGGCCGGGTGGTCGGGCGGGGCACGCACAGCACGTTGCTGCGGACCACCCCCGGGTACGCCGCCCTGGTCACCGCGTACGAACGGGCGGAAGCCGAGCGGGAACGGGACCGGGAGGACGCGCGGACCATCCTCGACGATCCGACGGACCGGCAGGACCAGGAGGTGGGGGCATGAGCGAGCGGAGCGAGCGAATCGGCCAGTTCAGGTTGACGGCTCATGACGCCGACGAGCGCAGCGAGGAGGCGGCATGACCAGTACGACGGTGAGCGCACCCGGGACGGAGCGGACCGAGACCACCTGGCACACCCTGCGTCGTGGCCTGGCCCTCTCCCCGGAGCTGCGGACCGGACTCGCCGGCACGCTCGCCCTGGCCCTGGTCTCGATGGTCGGCCGGGCCGCCGTACCGGTCGCCATCCAGCAGGGCATCGACCGGGGACTGCGGGCACCCGGCGGACCGCACCTGGACGTGGTCGCCTGGGTGGTGGCGGCGACCGCCGCCGTCCTGCTGGTGACGACCGTCTGCGGCTACCTGATGATGCGCCGGCTGTTCACGGTCAGCGAGACCGCGCTGGCCGGGGTCCGGGTCCGGGCCTTCCGGCACGTGCACGACCTGTCGACGCTGCACCAGCAGGCGGAGCGGCGCGGGTCCCTGGTCTCCCGGGTCACCAGCGACGTGGACCAGATCACCCAGTTCCTGCAGTGGGGCGGGGTGATCCTGCTGATCAACGTGGGCCAGGTGGTGGTGACCACCATCGTGATGGCGGTCTACTCCTGGCAGCTGACCCTGGCGGTCTTCGCCGCGTTCGTACCGGCCGCGCTGGTGATCCGGCTGTTCCAGAAGCGGCTGGCGGCGGCGTACGGGGTGGTTCGGCAGCGGATGGGCGCGATGCTCGCCGCCGTCTCGGAGAGTGTCGTCGGGGCGCCGGTGATCCGGGCGTACGGCGTCGCGGGGCGGACCGCCGCCCGGCTGGACCGGACCATCGACGGGCAGCGCCGGGCCCAGCAGCGGGCGATCCGGACCAGCGTGATCAGCTTCTCCACCGGGGAGATCGCCGCCGGGCTGGCCCTGGCCGGTGTGGTGCTGCTCGGGGTCCGGCTGGGCGTCGACGGGACGATCGGCATCGGTGAACTGACCGCGTTCCTCTTCCTGGTCACCCTCTTCATCCAGCCGGTGCAGATCGCGACCGAGGTGCTCAACGAGGCGCAGAACGCGATCGCGGGCTGGCGCCGGGTGCTCGACGTACTGGACGTGGAGCCGGACGTGGCGGACCCGGGGGAGCAGGGGGTCGAGCTGCCGCCCGGGCCGATCGACATCCGGTTCGCCGACGTCGGCTACCGCTATCCGGGCGGCCCGCCGGTGCTGGTGGACGTGGACGTGGAGATCCCGGCCAAGACCCGGGTCGCGGTGGTCGGGGAGACCGGCAGCGGCAAGACCACCTTCGCGAAGCTGCTGACCCGGCTGATGGACCCGTCCACCGGGGCGGTGCTGCTCTCCGGCGTACCGCTGGACCGGGTCCGGTTCGCCTCGCTGCGCTCCCGGGTGGTGATGGTGCCGCAGGACGGGTTCCTCTTCGACGCGACGGTGGCGGAGAACATCCGGTTCGGCCGTCCGGAGCTCTCCGACGACGACCTGGCCCGGGCCATGGTCGAACTCGGTCTCGGCGACTGGGTGGCCGGCCTGCCGGCCGGGCTGGCGACCCCGGTCGGGGAGCGGGGCGAGGCGCTGAGCGTGGGTGAGCGGCAGTTGGTCGCGCTGGCCCGGGCGTACGTCGCAGACCCGGACCTGCTGGTGCTGGACGAGGCGACCAGCGCGGTCGACCCGGCGACGGAGGTACGGCTGCAGCGAACCCTGGATGCGGTGACCCGGGGGCGGACCACGGTGGCGATCGCGCACCGGCTCTCCACCGCCCAGGCCGCCGACGAGGTGATCGTGGTCGACAAGGGTCGGATCGTGCAGCGTGGACCGCACGACGAGCTGGTCCGGGATCCGGAGTCGACCTACGGCCTGCTCTACGCCTCATGGTTGGAGCAGACCAGGTGAACGTCCGGTCGCGGTCGGGACCACCGGTGACACCTGTCGCGGTCCGCCCGTCGGTGTCGTCCGCCCGCTACGCGGGTCCGAGGCAGAAGAGCACGTCGACGTAGTCCGACCGGCCGGCCCAGTTCGAGTAGTGGTATTCCGTGTAGTCGGCGCTGTCCGCCTGGCAGATGGCGTCCGCCTCGGCCTCGTCGGAGATCTCCTGCTCGATCCGGCCGAGTACGCGTAGCGCGCCGGCGGCGTCGCATGCCGCGATCCTGAGGATCGGGCTTTCGGCGGTTCCGACGTTCGCGGCGCACTGTCCGGGCTGGAGGAAACCCTCGTCGCCGTTGGCGAGCCGAACGGGAGGCGTCTCCTGGACGGTGGAGGTGGTCGACGTCGGGACGGCCCGGGGTGGTTCTGCCGGGTCGAAGCGGTCCGCCAGTTCGAACAGGCCGACGATGAGGCCGACGCCGGCGCCGATCACGGTGAGCCAGAAGGCGACCCGCGTTGCCCGTCCGCGACCCGACACGCCCTGGTCCGCCATCGTGCCTCCCGGTGCCCCGCGGTCACCGTTCGGGGCGATCGACAATGGTCAGCCCATGCTCACACATCTCGACGCGGGTCGGTTCGGTCGGTGGGACCGGCCGGGATACCGGGATGGACGATGATGAAACAGTAGGTTAGCCTGCCCTAACACTAAGGTCAGCCTAACCACTGGAGGTTGTCGTCATGCAGCCCAGCCCCGCGGAGGTGGCCCGCACCCTGGCCGCCGGTCGGCTCGCCGGTACCGCCCAGGTGGCGTACCGGCCGGGGCCGCACCAGGTCCGGCACGCCACCGACCCCTCCGGGCGGGTTCTGCTGCTCGTCTCGGTGGTCAGCGACCTGGCGGCGGCGCTGCGACCGGCCGGCGCCGTCGGGCAGCCGGCCGGCCCGTCCGGCATGGCCGGGCATCCGGCTGGTGGTGGTCGGGCTGCGGCGGTGGTCCTCGACGTGCGGGACCTGCCGCCGTCCGCCGGCGCGCCGTCGCTCGGCCGGCTGCGGATCTCCGGCTGGGCCCGGCCGCTCGGCGGCGACGCGGCCCGCCGGGCGGCGGTCGACTTCGCCGAGGTGGTACCGACCGGTGACCTGCTCGACGTCGGCCAGCGGTTCACGCTCTACCGCTACGAACCGGCCGAGGTTCGGCTGGACCGCGGTGACGTCCGGTACGACATCGACCCGATCGAGTACGCCGCCGCCGAGCCGGACCCGCTGCACGAGCGGGAGGCCGACCTGCTCGCCGACCTCGCCGAGCACCACGGACCGGAGATCGTCGCCTTCGTCCGTCGACAGCTTGGCGGCGCGCGGACCCGGTCCGACCGGAGAACCCGTTGAACCTCCAGACCGGCTGACCGGGCGTCCATGCGCCCGCTGTCGGACACCCGGCGCACCGCGGAGTGCCGGCCGTGTCGGCGCTACCCGCCCGGTTGTCGGATCTCTGCCGCCCCGTGCCGGCCTGCCCGACATTCGCCGCCGTACGCCGACCCGGGTCGTCTCGCCTGGTTGACCGGATCGTCCCTGATTGAGTGGCCTGTCCCTGGTCTGTCCACCGGTGACGGGGTAACCGCAGCGCAGCGTCGCGAGTAGTAGTTGACACGTCAAGCCGGAGCTATGCTTGACGCGTCAAGTACAGGGGGTCGCGGACCCACGAGGTGGCGCGTCCCAGGCGCCCGCCCGGACCGGCTGACCAGCCGTCCGGGTGGAGCGCGGACCAGGGAGGTTTCCATGGGAACGCTGGACGGCAAGATCGTGCTGATCACCGGGACCGGAGGAGGCGTGGGGCGCGTCGCGTCACAGCTCTTCGCCCGGGAGGGCGCGAAGGTGGTCGGCATCGACATCCAACCCGCCGGCAACAACGAGACCGTCGAACTCGTCCGTGGCGCCGGTGGGGAGATGACCGGCATCGCACCGGTTGATCTCACCGATCCGGACCAGGTGCGGCAGGCCGTCGAGGAGGCGGCGGCGGCCTACGGCGGACTCGACGTGGTCTACAACAACGCGGCCGCGCTCCGGTTCGGGCCGATGCCCGACTTCTCGGTCGAGGACTGGCGGGCGACCATCACCGGCGAACTCGACATCCCGTTCTTCGTGTCGAAGTTCGCCTGGCCGCACCTGGTCCGGCGGGGCGGCGGTGTCATCATCAGCGCCGCGTCGATGGCCGGCATGATCGCCGGCCAGGTCCCGCCGATGATCGGGCACGCGGCGGCGAACGCCGGGATCATCGGGATGACGCGGCAGCTCGCGCTCGAGGGCGCGCCGCACGGGATCCGTGCGGTGGCGATCAGTCCCGGACCGATCCTCACCCCGGCCAGTGACCGCGACCTGGGAGACGACCGGGCCGCCCGGGACGCGATCACCGCCAAGACGCTGGTCAAGCGTTTCGCCCGGCCCGAGGAGGTCGCCGAACTGGTGGTCTTCCTCGCCTCCGACCGTGCCGCGTACATCACCGGCGCCAACTACGCGGTCGACGGCGGCGCGACCGCCTGGTGAGTGGTCAGGTCCGCCGGTCGCTGCGGCCCGCCGGCCGGGCCCGTCGGTCGCCGGTCAGGCCGCCCCGGAGTGGCCCGGGAACGTTCCTGCGACGTCCCCGGCCGGTCCGGAGAGGTCGCCGGTGAGGTAGCGCTGCACGGTCGGGGCGATGGCGGCGACGACGACATCCGGCGAGGCCGAGGCGAGCGGTTCCAGCCTGAGGATGTAGCGGGCCATGGCCAGGCCGACCAGTTGGGAGCCGACCAGCGATGTCCGCAGCGGAGCCTCGGCGGGGTCGATCTCGAGCAGGCTGGTCGCCCGGCGGAAGATCTGGGTGACCACGAACTCGCGTAGCAGGCGGGCGGTCCACTCGTTGTTCACCGCCGACCGCATCAGCGCGGCTCCGGCCGTGCCGGCGGGCGAGTCCCAGACCCGCAGGAACGTCCGGATCAGCCGCTCCCCGGCCCGGGTCACGTCTCCGGCGGCGATCTGCGGGATCAGCTCGTCCGGGTCGAACGGGATGTTGATGGTCGCCCGGAAGAGCTGCTCCTTGGTGCCGAAGTAGTGGTGGACCAGCGCCGGGTCGACCCCGGCGCTGGTCGCGATCGCGCGGATCGAGGCGCCGTCGAAGCCGCGTTCGGCGAAGGTGTCCCGGGCAGCAGCGAGGATCGCCTCCCGGGTGTCAGGGTTGCCGGGTCGCCGTCCGCTCCGTCGTGCCATCGCCGTCCTCGTGCTCGGGTCCTTCCCGCCCCGGCCTCAGCCGGTGCGGCGGCGCAGCGTGGCCGCGCCGAGCGCCAGGGCGATGATCGTCGCCCCGACCACCACGGCCAGGTCACGCCACATGATGGTGGTCGGTTCGGCGTAGCGGCCGACCTCCTGCAGGGCCTGGACCGCGTACGACAGCGGCAGCACGTCGCTGGCCGCCTCCAGCCAACCCGCCATCTGGTCGCGGGGGACGAAGAGCCCGCAGAGCAGGAGCTGCGGCACCACCACGACCGGCATGAACTGTACGGCCTGGAACTCGGTCTGCGCGAAGGCACTGCAGAGCAGCCCGAGCGCGACCCCGAGTACGGCGTTGACCACCGCGATCAGCACCACCAGGCCGGGACTGCCGGCGGTGTCCAGGCCGAACAGCCAGTACACCGCCGCGGTGGCCAGACCTGCCTGCACCGCGGCGGCCAGCCCGAATGCGAGACCATACCCGAACAGCAGGTCGAGTTTGCCCAGTGGCGTGGTGAGCAGCCGTTCGAGGGTGCCGGAGGTACGCTCCCGCAGCATCGCGATGCTGGTCACCAGGAACATCACCACAAACGGGAAGACCCCGAGCATGACCAGGGCGATCCGGTCGAAGGTCCCGGGCTGGCCCGGCGGGGCGGGCTGGTCCGCGAGCATGAAGTACAGCAGGGTCAGCAGCAGCGTGGGCACCACGACCAGCAGGGCGATCGTCCGCCGGTCGTGTCGCAGTTGCCGCAGGATCCGCCCGGTGGTGGCGGCGAGGATGGGCAGACTCATCGGATACTCTCCCCGACCTCGGCCGGCACCGTCTCGTTCGCCCTGATCAGCTGCAGGAACGCCGCCTCGAGGTCGTCGGTGCCGGCGGTGGCGCGGACCGTCGCCAGAGTGTCGTCGGCGATCAGTCGGCCGTCGCGGATCAGCAGCAGCCGGTCACAACGGGCCGCCTCGTCCATCACGTGGCTGGAGACCAGCAGGGTGCGGCCCTCGGCGGCCATCGCCCGGAACATCTGCCACAGCTCGGCCCGGAGCACCGGGTCCTGGCCCACCGTGGGTTCGTCGAGGATCAACAGCTCCGGGCGGCCGACCAGGGCACACGCCAGCGAGGCCCGGCTGCGCTGGCCGCCGGAGAGGGTGCCGACGAGCTGACCGGCAGCCCCGGCCAGCCCGACGTCGCGGACCGCCCGGTCCGCCTCGGCGGCGCCGAGACCGTGTAGGCGGGCGAAGTAGCGGGCGTTCTCCCGGACCGTCAGGTCGGGGTAGACGCTCGGCGCCTGGGTCAGGTAGCCGACCCGGTGCCGTAGCCGGGGGACACCGGCCGGCTCGCCCAGCACGGTGACCGTGCCACCGGTCACCACCTGCACGCCGACCAGGGCACGTAACAGGGTGGTCTTTCCGCTGCCGCTCGGCCCGAGCAGGCCGGTGACGCTGCCGCGGGGGATCGCGCAGCTGATCCCGTGCAGCACGGGTCGCCCGCCCCGGCGTACGACGAGGTCGCGGACCTCGATCGCGTTGTCCATGGATCCTCCTTCCTAGATCTCAACGGTTGTTGAAATCAACGGTAGTTGAATTTTCGGCCCCCCACAATCCGGGCTGGCCCCGTCGGTCCGGGCTTGACTTCGAGTGCACGCGAACTGGGAGGCTGGCCCGGTGACGAGCACTGCTGACGAGACGACCCTGACGGTTGGCGCGGCCGCCGCCGAGGTCGGGCTCACCGCGTACACCCTTCGCTGGTACGAGCAGGAGGGCCTGGTCGAGCCGGTCGGGCGCGACTCGGCGGGACGGCGGCGCTACACCGGCGCCGACATGCGCAGGCTGACGCTGCTCACCCGGCTGCGGCGGACCGGGATGCCGGTCCGCGACATGCGGCGGTACGCCGAGCTGGCTCGGCGCGGCGACCAGACCCGCGCGTTGGCCTGGTTGCTCGCCCAGGGCGACGACGTCCTGCCGATTCCCGGTACGAAGCGGGTCCGGTATCTGGAGGAGAACGTGGCGGCGGGCGAACTCACCCTCTCGCCGGACCAACTCGCCAGGCTCACCGCGTCGGTGCCGCCGGCGGCGGTCGCCGGGGAACGGTATCCGGAGCAATCAAAGCGATTTCTCAGACATTAGACTCGAAACACCCAGTGAGCGCACGATCGGGCGTTGCTTCATGATCCCTGGCTGGGGCACGATGACGCCGTGGATCACGTTCCGTTACTACAACTCGGCTTCCTGGACGACTGGACGGATCGGCTGCGCCGGTTGTCCGGCCCGCCCGTGGTGGGCGTACTGCTCCGGGGCAGCCACGCCCGGGGCACCGCCACGCCGTACAGCGACGTGGACATCGATGTGCTGGTCAGCGGCGGGCCGTACGTCGCGCACCCGGCCTTCCTCGTCGAGGCCGGCGACCGGTTGATCCATCTCTCGGTCGCCGTCCGGGACGTCCTCTCCTGGCTCGAGCGCCTCGACCAGCCCGCCGAGTGGTCCTTCGGACTGCCGGTCGTCGCGCCCACACGGTTACTCTGGGCAAGCGATGACTGGCGATCGTCCGTCGCCCGTACCGAGATCCGGCAGCGCCCGGGCGTCCCGGAACTCGAGGACGTCGTCGCCGCGCTGGGCAAGGTGAGCGCGGCCTGTGTCACCGCTGACGAGTTCGGCGCCCGGTTCGCCGCCGCCGAGCTGGCCCGGCGCTGCCCCTCCGTCGTCCGGCTCGCCAACCCGACGGTCACCGTCGCCAGCCGGCGGGCCGCGCTCAGCGCCGCGCTCGACCTGCCCGTCGCGCCCGTCGGCTACCGCGCCGACATGGTGACCTGCCTCGGGCTGGACACCACGACCAGCCTGCCCCGGCTGCGGGCCGCCGCGGGCCGGCTGGTCGTCGGCGCGGTCGAGCTGGCCCGCCCGTACGCCGACGAGCTGGTCCCGATGATCGGGACGGAGTTGGCGGACGCGCTCCGGGACGGCCGGCTCGACCGGTACGTCCACCAGTTGGCCTCGACCGAGCCCTCGGCGCCCACCCCGGGGCGGGACGGGTGGACGGCACCGGGGCCCCGTGCGGAACAATCAGGAACTGTGCGCGTACCCGAACTCTCCCCGGCGGTCCCGGTAACCGCTCCCGGACCGGTGCCGGACGGCCCCGCGCGACCGTCCGCGCTCGACCCGGCGATCGCGGCCCGGCTGCGCCGCAACCCCGACGGCCTGGTCACCGCGGTGGTCCGGGCCCACGACTCGGGCGAGGTGCTGATGGTCGCCTGGATGGACGACGAGGCGCTGCACCGCACCCTCACCACCGGCCGGGCCACCTACTGGTCCCGCAGCCGGCGGGAGTACTGGGTCAAGGGCGACACCTCCGGCCACCACCAGTACGTGCGCACGGTCGCCCTGGACTGCGACGGGGACGCGGTGCTGGTCAGCGTCGAGCAGGTGGGTGCGGCCTGTCACACCGGCAACCGGACCTGCTTCGCCGACGAGTTGCCGGTGACCGCGGCCACACCGGCCGGCCCGACCCGATGACCACACCTGGGACGGTGACCCGATGACCACCGGAGCGGTGAGCCCGGACGAGGCGACCTTCCACGAACTGGCCCGGACCCGGCGGGTGGTGCCGGTGGTCCGCCGGCTGCTCGCCGACGGCGAGACCCCGGTCGGGGTCTACCGCAAACTGGCCGGTGGACCCGGCACGTTCCTGCTCGAGTCGGCCGAGCAGGGCGCCGGAGCCGCCGGCATCGCCTGGTCGCGCTACTCGTTCGTCGGCGTACGCAGCGGCGCCACCCTGGTCGAGCGGGACGGCCGCGCCCACTGGCTGGGTACGCCGCCGCAGGGGGTGCCGACCGACGGTGACCCGATGGCGGTGCTCCGGGCCACCGTCACGGCGCTGACCGGGCCGACCACGCCCACCGGTGGCACCGGCCCGTTGCCCCCGCTGACCGGCGGCATGGTCGGCTACCTCGGCTACGACGTGGTACGCCGGATCGAGCGGCTGCCCTCGCTGACCGAGGACGAGCTGGGCGTGCCCGAACTGGGCATGATGCTCGCCACCGACCTGGTGGTGCTGGACCACTTCGACGGCTCGGCGATCCTGGTCGCGAACGCCGTCCTGCCGCCGACCGACCCGACGACGGCCGACCCGACGACGGCCGACCCGACGACGGCCGACCCGACGACGGCCGACCCGACGACGGCCGACCCGACGACGGCCGACCCGTCGCCGGCCGCGCCCGCCCCGGACCCCGCCGGCCGGGTCCCGACCGGCGACGTGCCGCCGGACCGGGCCGCCCAGGTGACGGCCGCCTACCACCAGGCGGTCGGGCGGCTGGACGCGATGACCACCGCACTGTCCCGGCCCAACCCGCCGATGATCTCCATGGTCGACCGGCCGGCGGTGGGCGAGGTGGTCAGCCGTACGCCGGCGGGTGAGTTTCCGAAGGCGGTCGAGGTCGCCAAGGAGGCGATCCGGGCCGGTGAGTGCTTCCAGATCGTGCTGTCCCAGCGTTTCGAGCGGCAGACCGAGGCCGACCCGCTCGACGTCTACCGGGTGCTGCGGGCCACCAACCCGAGCCCGTACATGTACCTGCTGCGCTTCGACGACTTCGACATCGTCGGCTCCTCACCCGAGGCGCACGTCAAGGTCACCATCGGCGAGGACGGGGAGCGGCGGGCGATGCTGCACCCGATCGCCGGTACCCGGCCCCGGGGCGTCGACCCGGCCGACGACGGCCGGCTCGCCACCGAGCTGATCAGCGACCCGAAGGAGCGCTCCGAGCACGTCATGCTCGTCGACCTGGGCCGCAACGACCTCGGCCGGGTCTGCCGACCGGGCACCGTCGAGGTGCCGGAGTTCGCCACCATCGAGCGGTACAGCCACGTGATGCACATCGTCTCCACGGTCGTCGGCACGCTGCGCGAGGACCGGACCGCCTTCGACGCGCTGGCCGCGACCTTCCCGGCCGGCACCCTCTCCGGCGCGCCCAAGGTACGGGCAATGGAGATCATCGAGGAGTTGGAGCCGGTACGGCGCGGCCTGTACGGCGGCACCGTCGGCTACTTCGGGTTCGGCGGTGACCTGGACATGGCGATCGCGATCCGGACCGCGCTGTTCCGCGCCGGCCGGGCGTACGTGCAGGCCGGTGCGGGGATCGTCGCCGACTCCGACCCGGCCGCCGAGGAGCGGGAGACCCGGAGCAAGGCGGCCGCCGTGCTGGCCGCGATCGCCGCCGCCGAGACACTCCGGTCGGCCCGGTGAGCGGCCCGATGGGCGGCACCGATCCCGCCGCCGCCCAGGCCAGCGGTACCGATTCCGCCGCCGCCCAGGCCAGCGGTACCGATTCCGCCGCCGCCCAGGCCAGCGGTACCGATCCCGCCGCCGCCCAGACCACCGGCACCACCAGCGGTACCAGCATCAGCGAGGCCGGCACCGGCAGCGCCGACACCGGTGGCGGACCGGAGCGGGCCGGCCGGCGCGCGTTGACGTACGCGGTCCTGCTCTGCCTGCTCGGAGCCGGCCTGGCGGTCTTCGCGGCGACCCGGACCTGGGGGGTCGAACTCACCCCACGGCCGGCGCCCCTGCCGCCGATCCGGACCGTGCGCACCGGCGGTGACCTGCTGCCCTGGCTGCCGGCGCTGGCCCTGGTCGGGCTGGCCGCCGCCGGCGCGGTCCTCGCCACCCGTGGCCTCGGTCGCCGGCTGGTCGGCGTGCTGCTGGCTCTGGTCGGTGCCGGTCTGGTGGCCGGCGGGGGATACGGCGGGTTCGGTCCCACGTCGGACGGGATCTCGGTCGGCTGGCCGGTGCTCTGCGCCGTCGGCGGCCTGCTCGCCACCGCCGCCGGTGTGGTCACCGCGGTACGCGGTGCGGGCTGGCCGGTGATGGGGGCCCGTTACGAGCGGGCCGGCCGGGGCGGCGGACCGGCGAAGGTCGGACCGGCCCCGGAGGCACCCGGCCGGCTGGAGGGCCGGCGGACCACCGCTGCCTGGGACGCGCTCGACCGGGGTGAGGACCCGACGGTCAGCTGACCGGCTGCCGCCACCCGCGTCGCTCGGCGGCCCGGTCGCTCCGGGCGGGCGGCGTGGCGGCGAGCGCGGCCACCAGCGCCGCGACCTCGGCCCGCCGGTGTGCCCGTTCCCGGTCGGCGCAGATCGCCTCCCAGGCGTTGCCCCGGGAGGTCCGGATCCGGGTCTCGCCCACCATCGCCCGTTCCACGCTCTGCACCATCGTGACGGCGACCGAGAGAACGGTCCGCGGAATGCTGATCAGGTCGATGGTCGAGCCCGGTTTCGTCACGCTCATGTCTTCCCCGTACGACGATCGATCCGACTGGCCGACGGCGCCCCGCGACCAGTGTGCCCGAGGTTGATGGTGCCGATGTGGTGTTTCCGCCGGGTCACCCCGAGATCAACGGTTCCGTCCATGGGCATCCGCGGCGTCGCCCTTCCATGGTCTACCGGACGGACCGTCCCGAGCGGTCCCTGCTCGATTGAGTTGCGTCACAGCGGGTGAGAATCGGCCGCCATCACTCGGGAACGGCCGGTTCGACGATGGCGGAGCGTGATCTTCTGCTCACAAAGGTCCGGCATTATGCCCCAGGCCATCTCGTGAAGCACGCCATACCCCCGACGGCGTCCGCCCCGTGGCGCCGCCTAGCATCGGCGCATGACACCCGGAGAGGGGAGTCCGTTGGTGACTGCTGAGCATCCGCACGCGGAGGGGGGCGACGCCGCGCCGGCCGCGTCCGCCAATGTCCTCGACGAGATCCTCGCGGGAGTCCGGGAGGATCTCGAGCGCCGGCAGCAACAGGTCCCGCTGGAGCAGGTGAAGCAGCTCGCCGCAGCGGCCCCACCGCCGCTCGACGCGTACGCGGCGCTGCGCCGGCCCGGCGTGGCGGTGATCGCCGAGGTGAAGCGGTCGTCGCCGTCGAAGGGGCAGCTCGCCGAGATCGCGGATCCGGCGGACCTGGCCGGCGACTACGCCGCCGGCGGGGCCCGCTGCATCAGTGTGCTGACCGAGGGCCGGTGGTTCGGCGGGTCCCTGGCGGACCTGGCGGCGGTCCGGGCCGCGGTGAAGATCCCGGTGCTGCGGAAGGACTTCGTCGTCTCCAGCTACCAGGTGCACGAGGCCCGGGCACACGGTGCCGACCTGGTCCTGTTGATCGTCGCTGCCCTGGAGCAGAACGTGCTGGTCGGGCTCCTCGAACGGATCGAGTCGCTCGGCATGACCGCGCTCGTCGAGGTGCACGACGAGGAGGAGGCCGACCGGGCGCTGGAGGCCGGGGCCCAGGTCATCGGGGTGAACGCCCGCAACCTGCGTACCCTCGAGGTCGACCGGTCGGTCTTCGAACGGATCGCGCCCGGACTGCCGAACAGCGTCGTCAAGATCGCCGAGTCCGGGGTACGCGGTCCGCACGACCTGATCCGGTACGCCTCGGCCGGTGCCGACGCCGTACTGGTCGGTGAGGGACTGGTCACCCAGAAGAGCCCCCGGGAGGCGGTGGCCGAGCTGGTCAACGCCGGCAACCACCCCGCCACGCCCCGCCCGGTGCGATGAGCACGAGGAGGTCGGCATGACCGCGCCGTCCCTGACCACCGGTACCCCGGTGCCCGACGCCGCCGGCCACTTCGGCCGGTACGGCGGCCGGTTCGTCCCCGAGGCGCTGGTCGCCGCGCTCGACGAGCTGGACGTGGCGTACCGGGAGGCGCTGGCCGACCCGACCTTCCAGGCCGAGTTCGATCGGTTGCTGCGCGAGTACGCCGGCACCCCGTCCCTGCTCTACCGGGCCGAACGGCTCTCCGAGCGGGTCGGGGCCCGGATCCTGCTCAAGCGGGAGGACCTCAACCACACCGGGGCGCACAAGGTCCGCAACGTCCTCGGCCAGGCGCTGCTCACCAAGCGGATGGGCAAGCCCCGGGTGATCGCCGAGACCGGCGCCGGGCAGCACGGGGTGGCCAGCGCCACCGCGGCCGCGTACCTCGACCTGGAGTGCGTGGTCTACATGGGTGAGGTGGACACCCAGCGGCAGGCACTGAACGTCGCCCGGATGCGGATGCTCGGCGCCACCGTGGTCCCGGTCACCGCCGGCTCCCGCACCCTCAAGGACGCGATGAACGAGGCGATGCGGGACTGGGTCGCCAACGTCGACCAGACCCACTACCTGATCGGCACCGTCGCCGGGCCGCACCCGTTCCCGGCCATGGTCCGGGAGTTCGTCCGCGGCATCGGGGTCGAGGCCCGCCAGCAGTGCCTGGAGCTGACCGGCGGACTGCCGGACGCGGTCACCGCCTGCGTCGGCGGTGGCTCCAACGCGCTCGGCATCTTCCACGCCTTCGTCCCCGACGACGAGGTCCGGCTCTACGGCTTCGAGGCCGGCGGCGACGGGGTGGAGACCGACCGGCACGCGGCCAGCATCACCGGCGGCTCCTCCGGCGTGCTGCACGGCACCCGGACCTACGTGCTGCAGGACGAGGACGGACAGACGATCGAGTCACACTCGATCTCCGCCGGACTCGACTACCCGGGCGTCGGACCCGAGCACGCCTGGCTCAACGACCTCGGCCGGGCCCGGTACGAGCCGGTCACCGACGCCGAGGCGATGGACGCCTTCCAGCTGCTCTGCCGGACCGAGGGGATCATCCCGGCGATCGAGAGTTCCCACGCGCTCGCCGGCACGCTGCGGATCATCCCGGCGCTCACCGCCGAGCTGGGCCGCGAGCCCACCATCGTGGTCAACCTTTCCGGCCGGGGTGACAAGGACGTGCACACCGCCGGGGCGTACTTCGGCATCCTCGACGGGGAGCAGTCGTGATGGGCGACGTCGCGGGCGCGGTGACGGCGCCACAATCGCAGGGCACCCCGGCGGAGCGGAGCATCGCGGTCGCCTTCGGCAAGGCCAGCGCGGAGGGCAGGGCCCTGCTGATCGGTTGCATGCCGGCCGGCTTCCCGACCGTGCCGGGCAGCATCGCCGCGATGACCGCGATGGTCGAGGCCGGCGTCGACGTGATCGAACTGGAGATCCCGTACTCCGACCCGGTGATGGACGGTCCGGTCATCCAGCGGGCCAGCGACATCGCCCTGGCTGGCGGCGTACGGGTCGCCGACGCGCTGCGGATCATCGAGACGGTCGCCGCCACCGGAGCTCCGGTGGTCACCATGACCTACTGGAACCCGATCGAGCGGTACGGCGTCGACTCCTTCGCCCGGGACCTCGCCAACGCCGGCGGCACCGGGCTGATCACCCCGGACCTGATCCCGGAGGAGGCGGCCGAGTGGCTGGCCGCCTCCGACGCGTACGGGCTGGACCGGACCTTCCTGGTCGCCCCGTCGTCGACCGACGAACGGCTGGCGATGACCGTGGCGCACTGCCGGGGCTTCGTCTACGCCACCGCGCTGATGGGCGTCACCGGCGCTCGGGAACGCACCTCGGACGCCGCCCCGAGGCTGGTCGGCCGGGTTCGGCAGGTCACCGACCTGCCGGTCGGGGTCGGTCTGGGCGTCGGCACCGGGGCACAGGCCGCCGAGGTCGGCCGGTACGCCGACGGCGTGATCGTCGGTAGTGCGTTGATCCGTACCCTGCTGGACGCGCCGGACCAGGCGGCGGGCCTGGCCGCCCTGCGGACGCTCAGCGCCGAGCTCGCCGAGGGTGTACGGGCGGTTTCCGCCGCCTGAGCCGGGTGGGGTGGGGCAAACCAGACTCAGTTCGCCACCGGTTGCCAACCGGACCGGGGTGCCGCCGACCGGGGTGACGACGGTAGCCTGTGCACCCGTGACCCTCGCCTCGCTAACTCCTCAGGCGGCCCTGCCCAGTCCCGCCACCGCCGTGTGGCAGCTCGGGCCGGTGCCGGTCCGGGCGTACGCGCTCTGCATCGTGCTCGGCATCGTGGTCGCCTCCGTGGTGACGGAGCTGCGACTGCGCCGCCGTGGCGTCGCTCCCTGGGCGGTCCTCGACATCGCGGTCTGGGCGGTGCCGTTCGGCATCGTCGGCGCCCGGATCTACCACGTGATCACCTCTCCCGGGGACTACTTCGGCGAGGGTGGCGAGCCGATCCGGGCCCTCTACATCTGGCAGGGCGGCCTCGGCATCTGGGGGGCGGTGGCCGGCGGCGCGGTCGGCGCCTGGCTGGCCGTCCGGCAACTCGGCCTCCCGCTGACCCTGGTGGCCGACGCGCTGGCGCCGGGGCTTCCGCTGGCCCAGGCGGTCGGCCGGGTCGGCAACTGGTTCAACAACGAACTCTTCGGCGGCCCGACGTCCCTGCCCTGGGGGCTCGAGGTCCACCGGATGGACCCGGCGAACCCCGGGCACGCGCTCCGCGACGACAGCGGCAACCCGGTGCTCGAACCCGGGCTGTTCCACCCGACGTTCCTCTACGAGGCGATCTGGAACGTCGGCGTCGCCGGTCTGGTCTACGCCCTCGACCGGAAATTCAAATTCGGCCGGGGCCGGGCCTTCGCCCTCTACGTGATGGGCTACACCGCCGGCCGGTTCTGGATCGAGATGATGCGGACCGACGAGGCGAACCACATCCTCGGGCTGCGGCTCAACGTCTGGACCGCTCTCCTGGTCTTCCTCGGCGCGTTGGTCTACTTCGTCCGGGTCCGGGGCCCCCAGGAGTTCGTGATTCCGGTCGACGTCGCCACCGAACCGGTCCCGGCGACCGGCGGGGACGTCTCCCAGGTGGACGTCTCGCGTACCCGCCAGGCCACCGCGGTCGCGCCGAGCGGCTACCGGGTGGTGACCGAGGAGCAGTTCACGCACTACCAA
This sequence comes from Plantactinospora sp. B24E8, assembly GCF_039871735.1. Lineage (NCBI taxonomy): Bacteria > Bacillati > Actinomycetota > Actinomycetes > Micromonosporales > Micromonosporaceae > Plantactinospora > Plantactinospora sp. B24E8. The sequence continues at coordinate 20,433 of NZ_JBDPMH010000021.1, read as the reverse complement.
CGGACCGGCGAGGCCCCGCCAGAGGCGGACGGACCGGACGGTGACGACAACACCGGCGGCACCGACGGTCCGGAGACCGCCACCGCCGCCGCACCGGCCGGCGCCGAAACGCGCGCCGGTGCCGACGGACCGGCTGGCGCGGACCGCCCGGCCGAGACCGGCCCGGCCGGCGGCGGGAGCACCGTCGACTCGCCGGCTGACAACGTCGACTCGCCGACCGACAACAACGCCGATTCCCCGGCCGAGGCGACCCCCGGGCCCGCCGCCGATCGGGACCGTTGAACGGGGGCGCCGGACCGATGCGTACGGCCGTGGTGGTGGGTGCCGGGATCGGTGGGCTGGCGACCGCCGGCGCGCTGGCCCGGACTGGCTGGCAGGTGACCCTGCTGGAACGCGACGACCGGGTCAGGGCCGGCCGTACCGCGTTGGTCCTCTGGCCCAACGGGGTGCGGGCCCTGCGGGCGCTCGGCCTCGGCGAGGGACTGGCGGCGATCGCCACCCCGCTGCCCGACACCGGCGTCCGCCGGCCCGACGGCCAGTGGCTGGTGCAGCCGCGACCGGTGCCCGCCGACCGGGCCCCGGTGGTGGTGCACCGCGAGGACCTGCACGACGCGCTGGTGGCCGGGCTCGGCGACCGGGTGGAGATCCGTACCGGGGTGGAGGTGCGGGCGGTGTCGGCCGCCGACGGTGAACGGCCGAGCGTCGGCGACGGCCGGAGCACCTACGAGGCGGACCTGATCGTCGCCGCCGACGGCATCGACAGCGTGGTACGCCGCCGGACGGCTCCCGGCGCGACCGTGGTCAGCTCCGGCTGTGCGGCCTGGCGGGCGGTGATCCCCTGGTACCGGGCCCCGCAGCTGCCGTCGGACCAGCCCGTCGACGGCGAGACCCTCGGTGCCGGGTACCGCTTCGTCGCGGCGTCGCTCGGCGAACGCGGATCCTCCGGCGGCTCGACCCGGGGCGGGATCTACTGGGTGGCGACCGCGGCCGGCGCCTCCCGCCCGGAGTCCCCGGCGACCCAGCTCGCCCTGCTCCGCCGCTGGTTCGCCGACTGGCCGGCGCCGATCGCCGAGCTCCTTGCCGCCACCGAGCCGGAGGACCTGGTCCAGCAGGAGGTCCGGGAACTACGACCGCTGCCCAAGACGTACGGCTTCCCGGCCGGCACCGGCGGGATCGTGCTGCTCGGCGACTCGGCGCACGCCATGCCGCACCACCTCGGCCAGGGCGCCTGTCTGGCCCTCGAGGACGCCGCCACCCTGCAGGTGCTGGTCCGGGATGCGATCCCGGGTGCTCCGCTGCGGGAGGCGGTCGAGACGTACAGCCGGACCCGACGGCCCCGGGCCGCGACGGTGGTCCGGCAGACCCGGCGGATGTCGGCGGTGCTGCAGGCCCGGGGCCGGTTGGCGCTGCGGGCGCGGGACGCGGCGCTCGGCACCATCACCCCCCGGTTGATGGGCAGCGCGGCGAGCGCCGCCGCCCAGTGGCATCCGCCGTCCTGACCGGCCCGGTGATCTCTCCGGTCGGGTCGTCCCGGACCGGGGCGGGCCAGCGGTGTCCGAATCGAAGTCGACGGTCGCCCGAGCGGGTCCCGGTGTACCCCCGGTCCGCCGGGTAACCGACCGATCGGGGGGATGACCCCGCCGCCGCCCGCGACGGAGACTACCCGGGAGCGAAGGTGAGGGCTCCCAGGTGCGGCACAGCGGGTCTGACCAGCAGGTCGAGGCGGGTCGGCAGGTTTCCGCCGGTGGCGCGGCGCGGCCGCCGCTGTCCCGGGTCGACGCGTTCGAGCAGCGCTGGCAGGGCGAGTTGCGGGCGGCCGTCGCGGCGTGGACCGCCGCCGGCGGCCCGCGTGCCGACCGGTCCGTGGTGGCCGCCGGCGCGGCGGGTACCCGGTTGGCCGGGGTAGCCCGGGGTGAGCTGGAGGCGGCGGTGCTCCGGCATCCGCTGCGGGCCCGCCTCTGGGAGCTGCTGCTCGTCGCCGCCTACCTCGCCGAGGGACGGCGGGCCGCCGCCGAGGTGGAACGGCGGGCCCGTGGGGTCTTCGCCGAACATCTCGGGATCGAGCCGGCCGGCCGGATCTGTCTGTTGGCGGAGGCGGTACGGCTGGGCCGGCTGACGGAGAACTGGCTGGTGGATCCCGCACCGGCAGCGGTTCCGGACGTCGTCGCGCCGCCGCCGGTGACCCGCCCCCGTCCGGCGGCCCGGCTCCCGGTCCCGCTCACCGTGTTGCTCGGCCGTGACGACCTGCTCGACGCCGTCGGGCAGCGTCTGCGAGAGCACCGCCTGGTCACCCTGACCGGGACCGGCGGCGCGGGCAAGACCCGGCTGGCGGTGGCTGCGGCGGTGCGGGTCACCGGGCGCCCCGTCTGGTTCGTCGACCTCACCACGGTCGAGAGCCCGGTACGGGTGCCGCAGGCGGTCGCCGCCGCGCTCGGCGTACCGGACGTCGGGGCGGATGTCGTCGAGTCGCTGCTCGCCGACCTCGGTACGGCCGAGGCGCTGCTGGTCCTGGACAACTGCGAGCATCTGGTCGCCGGCTGTGCCGAACTTGTCGGCCGGCTGCTGGCGCACTGTCCGGGGCTGCGGGTGTTGGCCACCAGTCGGGTCGGGCTGCGGGTCCGCGGCGAGTCCCGGATCCGGGTACCCGCCCTCGGACTGCCCCCGGAGTCGACCGGGCACCGTATCGAGGCGCTCGCCGCCCACCCGGCCACCCGGCTCTTCCTCGAACGGGCCCGGCAGGTCTGCGGGCGTGACATGCCCGAGGCGAGCGCGGACGCGGTCGTCCGGCTCTGTGCCGAACTCGACGGGCTGCCGCTCGCGATCGAGTTGGCCGCGGCGCGGACCCCGCTGCTGAGCGTCGACGAGATCATCGACCGGTTGCGGGCCGACGTACGGCTGCTGCGCAGCCCGGACCCGACCGCCCCGGACCGGCACCGCAGCCTCGTCGCCGCGGTGGAGTCCAGCCTCGCCCAGCTGGACGCCGACCCCTGCCGGCTGTTCGACCGGCTCTCGATCTGCGTCGGCGGCTTCGACGTCGACGTCGCCCGGGCGCTCGGCGGGCCGGCCGCCCCGGCAGCGCTCGCCGCCCTGGTCGAGGCGTCCCTGGTCGAGCCGGTGCCGGCCGAGCCGGTCCGCTATCGGATGCTGGGGCCGATCCGGCGGCACGCCGCGGCCCGGCTGGCCGCCTCCGGTGCCGAGCCGGCGGCCCGGCACACCCTGGCCATGTACTGCCTGGAGCTGGCCCGATGTGCCGACACCCGGCTGCGTGGCGCCGACCAGGAGCGCACCCTGGCCCGGCTGCGGGCCGAGGCGGCGAACCTCCGGTCGGCGCTGACCTGGCTCGCCGAGGCTGGCGCCGCCGGGCCTGCCTACGGTGACCTGCGGCTGGCCGCCGCGCTCGGGACGTACTGGCGGTTGGAGGGCCACTACCGGGAGGGGCACGGCTGGCTGGCCACCGCCCTGGCCCGGCACCCGGGAGCCCCGGCGGCGCTGCGGGCCCGGGCCGGCACCGGCGCGGCGATGCTGGCGATGCTGCGCTGCGACTATCCGGCGGCGATCAGGCACGCGGAACTGGCCCGGGCCGCCTGCCGGACGGTCGGGGACCGCCCGGGCGAGGCCCGGGTGGAGCAGATCCTCGGCTCGGTCGCCCGCGAGCAGGCCCGCTATGCCGAGTCCGCCGCGCACCTGGCCGCCGCCGGCGCGATCTTCGCCGAGTGCGGCGACGAGTGGGGCGAGGCGCAGATCATCGAACTGCGCGGGTTCACCGCCTGGCTCGGCGGCGACCTGGACCGGGCCGACTCGCGGTTACGGGCGAGCCTGCGCCGGTACGAGGCCCTGGGCGACCCGCTCGCGGCGGCGAGCGCCCTGCTGAACCTCGGTGCGGTGGCGCTCTACCAGGGTGACGTCGACCGGGCGTCGGCGCTGCTCGACGTCGCGTTGCACCGGAACTCGGCGATGGGGTTCCCGGAGGGGGTCGGCTGGGCGCACAACCTGCGCGGGCTGGTCGAGCTGCGGGCCGGTCGTACCGGCCGGGCGGCGGTGCACCTGCGGGCGGGTCTGGCCGCGCACCGACAGGTCGGCGACCGGTGGCGGACGGCGAGTGTGTTGGAGGCGTTGGCCGAGGTGGCCCGACTCGAGGGTGATCCCGACCGGGCCGCGATGCTGCTCGGCGCGGCCGAGCGGATCCGGGACGAGATCGGGGCACCGGTGCCGGCGTGCGAGCGCGCGGACGTCGAGGCGACCCGGCAGGCGCTGCGCGCCGCGCTCGGCGACCGCTACCCGGATACCTGCCGGTGGGGCCGGGAGCTGGGTGCCGACGCGCTGGTCAGCACCGGTGAAGGCGCCCCGGCCGGCCACGCCGCCGGCTGAGCCGGCCGCTGACCGGGCCGAATCGTCGGCTGAGCCGGGGTCGCTCGGCTGAGGCATGCCGCCGGCCGGATCGGGCCGTCGAAGGGCGGCGCTGATGCCGGGGCGGCTCGGGCCGCGCGTTCGGAGGGCGGCGCCGGTGCCGCAGCGGCTCGGCTCAGTGTGCGGGTTCGCCCTCGCCAGCGGTGGTCGGCAGGTTGCCGAGTACGCCGTTGATGATGTGGATCCGGCTGCCGCCGGCGGTCCGGTAGTCGGCGCAGACCGTCTCGGCGGTGTCGCCGAACCGGGCCATCGGTTCCGCCGCCGCCCGGGTCACCGAAAGCCGGGTGCCGTCCAGCGTGGTGACGGTGCCGGCCGCGACCAGCTCCGGCAGCGGGTGCGACCCGGCGACCAGGTGCGCCCGGAGCAGGGTCCGCAGCTCGTCCCGGCGGTGGATCATCAGCTCGTCGAGGTTGTCCTCGGAGAACTTACGGCCGAACGCGTCGTCGGTCGGCGCCAGGACGGTGATCCCCTCCGGGGCGCGCAGCTCGGCCGCCAGCCCGGCCGCCCGGACCGCCGCCTCGAACCTCGTCAGCACCGGGAGCCACTGCAGGGCCACGTCGGTCGGCTCGCCGGCCAGCGACCCCGGGTTGCCGGGGTCGGTACCGGACGGCAGCGCGGCACAGAGCGGTCCGGTCACCCCGCCGTTCCCGGCCGCACCGCCGGCCGCCGCCGAACCGGCTCCACCCGCGCCGGCCGTGCCACCGGAGCCGTCCGAGCTGCAGGCGGCGGTCGCGGTCACCAGCAGCAGGGCGGCGGCGACCAGACCGAGCCGGCCGCGCGGGCGTACCCGGGGCGGGTGGTCGGGACGACCGGCGCACGTGGCCCGACCGGGCCGACCGGCGCGGCGGCCGGCCGGGGGACCGGCGTCGGCGGGCGGAACGACAAGCTCGGACACGGCGGACCTCCCGGCGGGGAACGGACGTCGGGGCGGCGGGACCGGGCCGCGCGCCCGGCCCCGCCGCCACGACGGATGGTCGTCCGGTGGCGATCAGCTCACCACCGGTACGGCGTCACAGCGCCGCGCACTGCCCCGCACGCGGACCATGCACCGAGTTCGGCACCTCGATGTTGGTCGGCGTCGGACCGTTGCCGGTGCAGTTGAGCGGGCCGTTGACCGTGTTGCCGGCGACCAGCGGCGCGTCGGCGCCGGTGTTGCCGACCACGTTCAGCGGACCGGAGACGGTGTTGCCGACCAGCGACACCGGGCCGGTGCTGTTGGCGACCTGGACCGGGCCCCGGACCGTGCTGTCGCCGAGGAAGACCCCGGCCGCACCGGCGGCGCTGATCGGCCCGTTGAACGTCGTACCGGTGGCGACCAGGGTCGCGCCCGGCCGGACCGTGACCGGACCGTTCACCGAACCACCCGCGATGCAGGTGAAGCCGGAGACGGTCAGCGGCCCGTTGTGCCGACCGGTGCCGGTCGGGTAGACCCGCTCACCGTCGACCCACTCCTCGGCGCCCTGCGCGTCCAGCAGCAGCGGGATCAGGCCCCGCTCCGGCTGGGCCAGCGGCACGTAGTAGCCGTCGGCGGCCTTGACCACCTTCCAGCCGTGCTGGGCGATCCGCTGCGCCAGGGTGGCGCCGACCCCGCCCGGACCGTCGGTACGCGCCCCGTTGTACTGCTCCTCGGTGAGCTTGTACGCGCACGGCGGGTTGTCCAGGATCATCTCCGGCACCGGCAGGTCCTCGCGCGGTCCCGCCTCGCCCGGGTGCGGCGCCGGGTGCAGCGGGATGACCCGCGAACCCCGGAACACGATCCGGCCGCTGTTGCCGGCCTGGAACTCGATCGCCTCACCCCGGGCCCGCCGGATGTCGTCGAGCTGCGCCCGGTGGTAGTCGAGGAACTGGTTGAACGTCCACAGTGCGGAGAAGGTCTTCCGGCGCCGGTTGTTTGCCGTGTTCCCCTCGTCGGGCCGGGTCGCCCCGCCGGAGCTGCGCAGCTCCAGCAGCGAGTTCACCACGTTCTTCAGGCCCAGGGTGTTGCGCAGGATGGTCTCCTCGCTCAACCCGACGCCGCTGCCGTTGGCGCAGCCGTACGGGCACGCCCACCAGCCGTCCTTGGCGCCCTCGACGTACATGTGACCCTCGATCATGTCGAGGGACTCGTCGAAGATGCCCTGCGCCACGTTCTGGTGCCGGGGCGGCAGCATCGGCAGGTCACCGGCCTGCGAGTTGCCGTACTCGTGCCCGTCGTAGCCGGCGACCGGCCGGTACTGACGGAGCATGTTGACGTACGCCGCGGTCTCCGGCTGGCGGATCAGCGAGTAGTCGCGGTTGAGGTCCTGCCCGGTCGAGTTGCCCCGGGTGTTGGCGGCCCGACCGTCGCCGTTGATGGTCGGGACGATCAGGACGGTGGTGTGCGACAGCAGGTCGACGGTCCGCTGGTCGGTGCCGAAGGCGAGCTGCCGGGCCATGATCAGGCAGGCTTCCCGGTCGCCCGGCTCGTTGCCGTGCACGTTGCAGTTGATCGCCAGTGGCGAGGTGGCGGCGACCGCCTCGGCGGTGGCCGGCGGCTTCGGGTAGCCGATGACGAGCATGTTGATCGGCCGGCCGAGCACGGTACGGCCGATCTCGACGGTCCGGACCCGCTCGCTGAGCCGGTCGACCTCGGCGGTGTACGCGTACTCGTCGACGTCGCTGGTGTACTGCGCCGCCCGGGTGGTCTCCCACTGGGTACGCAGGTTCTGGCCGGGGACGGCCGGGTCGCCCCACGGCTGCTTCGTCTGGCCGGCGACCGGCGCCGAGTACGGCTGCTCGGCGGTGCCGAACCGGGCGCGTACCCGCCACTGGAACCGGTCGCCTGGGTTGAACCCGGCGTCGGCGAAGGTCGGCGACTCGTTGTTGACCTGCCGGTTGGGGCGCCAGACGCCGACCACCACGGACGGGCCGGTGGCCACGTCGCCGGCGTCGACGGGGGTGCGTTCGATCTGGTAGTCGGTGGCACCCTCGACCGGGGTCCAGGCGACGGTCGCGTAACCGTCGGCCTGGCTGACGGTGAGCCCGGTGACCTGGTTGGGCTCGGCGGCGACGGCGGACGCCGAGGCCGGCTGACCCAACGCGGTCGACGGTGCGGTGACCGTACCGAGAGTGGCGGCGAGGAGTGCGGAGAGAACAATGACGATGGGTCGTCCTACACGCATGCGAGCTCCGGGGGAGGGGGATTGAGCTGGGACTGCATGCGGGTCATCCTGATCGTCCTCAGCGGACGAAGCAATGATCTTGAGGATGATTTGAGGATCGGGCCACGGCGCTGAGTTGTCCCGGCGTCCCGGAGACCGACCTGTCCGGCGCCCCCGGCGCCCGCGGAGGCCGCCGACCGGTCGGGACGGGCCCCTCCCACCTCGACGAGAGGGGCTCCTTCCTCAGCCCCGGACGGGGGTGGGTTCGGCGATGCAGGCGGTGCCGATCCGGCGGAAGCCGACCCGCAGGTAGACCCGGGCGATCTCCTCGCTGCCGGCGGAGAGGAAGACCAGGTCGGTGCCGTCGTCGAGCAGTTGGCGGGCGAGCGCGGCGGTGACCGCGGCGCCGAGGCCACGGCGGCGGGCCGACGGCAGGGTGGCGATGCCGGCGATCTCGGCGACGTCGTCGACCCGCAGCGCCATGCCGCTGGCGACCGCGCCCTCGGGCTGGGTCTCGACGAGCGCGGAGACCCGGTGCCCGGCGATGGTCCTGGTGCGTTCCTCGTCGAGGGCGTCGAGGGGGAGTTCGATCAGGGCGGTGTCCCGGGCGGCCGGCCCGGCGCCGCCGACCGCGGTGCCCGGAGCGGCGAATCCGACCGCGGCGACCGCCCGGCGGGCCGCGATGTCGGCGGCGAAGCCGGGTGCGGCCGGGTCGAGGATCCGCACCGGCAGGCTGGCCAGTTCGTCGGCGGACACCAGCGCCGCCGGGTCGAGCACCATCAGTGGCGCCTCCAGCACCGACAGCCCGGCGGACCGGGCCACGGCCAGCAGGTCGGGGTGGTTCTCGTGCACCCACTCGAAGGCCTCGGGCAGGCCGAGTTCGCGCTGCCGCTGCCGTACGTCGGCGACGTCGGCGGCCGACGGTGACTCCGTGGCGTCCAGCCGTGGACGGGCGTAGAATGGCCAACCCGCACCGTCCCGGACGAAGAGCACCAACCCGCCAAAGGTCTCGGTGTGGGCAACGTCACGCGGAACGGCGTCGTAGAAACGCTCCAACCGGTCGAAAAGCTCTTTTTGCGTCGACGTCACCGGGGGAGCGTACACGTGCCGGATCCCGGGCATGTGATCAATTCCGCGCCGTGTGATCGATCTGAACTGGTGGACCCGGTCGGCCCCTAACGTAAACTCAGAAGACCCGCAGGGCCGACGTCGTCCCGACCGCATGATTGAACGTGAATGACGACAGGAGCCCCGGTGGCCTTTCCGTACCCTCAGGAACCGCACCCCTCCTCGTCGGCGACCGCCGACCTCGCCTCCGCGCCCGTGACCGGCGCGCCGCCCGCGCAGGGGCTGTACGACCCCGCCACCGAGCGGGACGCCTGTGGGGTGGCATTCGTGGCCGACCTGTACGGCCGCCGCTCCCACGACGTGGTCGACAAGGGGCTCGCCGCGCTCTGCCGGCTCGACCACCGGGGCGCCCGGGGCGCCGAGCAGAACACCGGGGACGGCGCCGGGATCATGATCCAGGTGCCGGACGGATTCCTGCGCGAGGTGGTCGACTTCCCGTTGCCGCCCGCCGGGCAGTACGCCACCGGCCTGGTCTTCCTGCCCACCGACCCGGCCGACGAGGCCCGCGCCCGGACCGTGCTGGAGAAGTACGCGCTGGTCGAGGGGGCCGAGATCCTCGGCTGGCGGGACGTACCGGTGCGCGCCGACGACCTGGGTGAGACCGCGCTGGCGGCCCGCCCGACGATCCGGCAGGTCTTCCTCGCCGCTCGCCGGCTCACCGGCTCGCCGGCCGGCTCCGCCGGCACCCCGCTGACCGGCCTCGACCTGGACCGGGTCGCCTTCTGCGTCCGCAAGCAGGCCGAACGGGAGACCGCCGAGCGGGGCGTCGCCGCCTACTTCCCGTCGCTGTCCGCCCGGACCATGGTCTACAAGGGCATGCTCACCCCGGACCAGCTCCCGGAGTTCTTCCCGGACCTGACCGACCCCCGGGTGACCAGCGCGATCGCCCTGGTGCACTCCCGGTTCTCCACCAACACCTTCCCGTCCTGGCCGCTGGCGCACCCGTACCGGTTCATCGCGCACAACGGCGAGATCAACACCATCCGGGGCAACAAGAACTGGATGCAGGCCCGAGAATCGATGATGGCCAGCGGCGGTTCCGGCAAGGGCGGCGGAGCCGCCCAGCACATCCCGGGCAACCTGAAGCGGCTGTTCCCGATCTGCACCCCGGCCGCCTCCGACTCCGCCAACTTCGACGAGGTCCTCGAACTGCTGCACCTGGCGGGGCGGAGCCTGCCGCACGCGGTGCTGATGATGATCCCGGAGGCGTGGGAGAACGACCCGGACATGGCCCCGGCGAAGCGGGCCTTCTACCGGTTCCACGCCAGCCTGATGGAGCCGTGGGACGGCCCGGCGTCGGTCGCCTTCACCGACGGCTCGCTGGTCGGCGCGGTCCTCGACCGCAACGGGCTGCGGCCGGGCCGCTGGTGGCTCACCTCCGACGGCCTGGTCGTGCTCGGCAGCGAGGCCGGCGTGCTCGACCTCGACCCGGCGGGCGTGGTCGCCAAGGGCCGGCTGCAGCCGGGCCGGATGTTCCTGGTCGACACCGCCGCCGGGCGGATCATCACCGACGAGGAGATCAAGGCGGAGCTGGCCGCCGCCGCACCGTACGACGAGTGGCTGCACGCCGGCCTGATCGACCTGGCCGACCTGCCGCCCCGCGAACACATCGTCTACACCCACGACTCGGTGCAGCGCCGGCAGCAGACCTTCGGCTACACCGAGGAGGAGCTGAAGATCCTGCTCGGGCCGATGGCCCGGGCCGGTGCCGAACCGGTCGGCTCGATGGGCACCGACACCCCGATCTCGCCGCTGTCCACCCGGCCCCGGCTGCTCTACGACTACTTCCACCAGCTCTTCGCCCAGGTCACCAACCCGCCGCTGGACGCCATCCGGGAAGAGCTGGTGACCAGCCTGCAGGCGACCATCGGGCCGGAGGGCAACCTGCTGGAGCCGACCCCGGCGAGCTGTCGGCAGGTGGTGCTGCCGTACCCGGTGATCGACAACGACGAGCTGGCCAAGCTGCTCTCCATCGACGAGGATGGTGACCTGCCCGGCCTCAAGGCGGTCCGGGTCTCCGGGCTGTACCGGATCCGGGAGGGCGCGCCGGGGATCAAGGCCCGGCTCACCGAGATCTGCCGGCACGTCTCCGAGGCGATCGAGGACGGGGTACGCATCCTCGTCCTCTCCGACCGCGACTCCACCGCCGACCTGGCGCCGATCCCGTCGCTGCTGCTCACCGCCGCCGTGCACCAGCACCTGGTCCGGGAGCAGACCCGGACCCAGGTGGCGCTGATCGTCGAGACCGGCGACTGCCGCGAGGTGCACCACACCGCGCTGCTGATCGGGTACGGTGCCGCCGCGGTCAACCCGTACCTCGCCTTCGAGTCGGTCGAGGACCTGATCACCACGGGGACGCTGACCGGCATCGAACCGCGTACCGCGGTCCGCAACTACGTCAAGGCGCTCGGCAAGGGCGTACTCAAGATCATGTCGAAGATGGGGATCTCGACGGTCTCGTCGTACTGCGGCGCCCAGGTCTTCGAGGCGGTCGGACTCGACAACGGGCTGCTCCAGCGCTACTTCGCCGGCACCGCCGGCAAGATCGGCGGCATCGGGCTGGCCGAGATCCACGCCGAGGTCGCCGCCCGACACTCCCGCGCCTACCCGACCGGCGACGCCCAGCACACCCACCGGCCGCTCGAGGTCGGCGGCGAGTACCAGTGGCGCCGCGAGGGCGAGCTGCACCTGTTCAACCCGGAGACGGTCTTCCTGCTCCAGCACGCCACCCGCAGCCGCCAGTACGACGTCTTCCGCGACTACACCCGCAAGGTCGACGCGCTCGCCGAGCAGGCCGGCTCGCTGCGTGGACTGTTCCGGCTCCGCACCGGGGTCCGGCCGCCGGTCCCGCTCGACGAGGTCGAGCCGGCCAGCGAGATCGTCAAACGGTTCGCCACCGGCGCCATGTCGTACGGCTCCATCTCGGCCGAGGCGCACGAGACCCTCGCCATCGCGATGAACCGGCTCGGCGGCAAGTCCAACACCGGTGAGGGCGGCGAGACCGTCGAACGGCTCTACGACCCCACCCGGCGCTCCTCGGTCAAGCAGGTCGCCAGCGGCCGGTTCGGGGTGACCACCGAATACCTCGTCAACGCCGACGACATCCAGATCAAGATGGCCCAGGGCGCCAAGCCCGGCGAGGGCGGCCAGCTCCCCGGCAACAAGGTGTGGCCGTGGATCGCCCGCACCCGGCACGCCACCCCGGGCGTCGGACTGATCTCCCCGCCGCCGCACCACGACATCTACTCGATCGAGGACCTGGCCCAGCTCGTCCACGACCTGAAGAGCGTGAACCCGGCCGCCCGGATCCACGTCAAGCTGGTCAGCGAGGTCGGCGTCGGCACCGTCGCCGCCGGCGTCGCCAAGCTCAAAGCCGACGTCATCCTGATCTCCGGCCACGACGGCGGCACCGGCGCCTCCCCGCTGAACTCGCTCAAGCACGCCGGCACCCCGTGGGAACTGGGGCTGGCCGAGGCGCAGCAGACGCTGCTGCTCAACCGGCTCCGGGACCGGGTCACCGTGCAGGTCGACGGCCAGCTCAAGACCGGCCGGGACATCATCGTCGCCGCGCTGCTCGGCGCCGAGGAGTACGGCTTCGCCACCGCCCCGCTGATCGTCGCCGGCTGCGTGATGATGCGGGTCTGCCACCTCGACACCTGCCCGGTCGGCATCGCCACCCAGAACCCGGTGCTGCGTGAGCGCTACACCGGCCGCCCCGAGTTCGTGGAGAACTTCTTCCTCTTCCTCGCCGAGGAGGTCCGCGGCTACCTCGCCGAACTGGGCTTCCGCAGCCTCGAGGAGGCGATCGGCGCGGCCGAGCTGCTCGACTTCGTACCGGCGCTGGACCACTGGAAGGCCAAGGGAGTCGACCTGCGGCCGGTGCTGTACACGCCGGAGCTGCCGGCCGGTGCCGCCCGGCGTGGCGTACGGGCCCAGGACCACGGCCTCGACCGGTCGCTCGACAACCAGTTGCTGGCGCTGGCCGAGCCGGCGCTGCGCGACGGTGACCGGGTCCGGGCAGCGGTCGCGGTCCGCAACGAGCACCGCAGCGTCGGCGCGATGCTCGGCGGCGAGGTCGCCCGCCGGTACGGCGGCGCCGGGCTCCCCGCCGACACCATCGAGTTCGACCTGACCGGCACCGCCGGGCAGTCGTTCGGCGCCTTCCTGCCCAGCGGGGTGACCCTGCGGCTGGCCGGCGACGCCAACGACTACGTCGGCAAGGGCCTCTCCGGCGGCCGGATCGTGGTCCGGCCACACCCCGAGGCGCCGTTCGCCGGTGGCCTGGACGCCCCGCCCGGACCTAACGGCCGGGCCGAGGACCAGATCATCGCCGGCAACACCATCCTGTACGGCGCCACCGGCGGTGAACTCTTCCTGCGCGGCCGGGTCGGCGAGCGGTTCGCGGTCCGTAACTCCGGCGCGGCGGCGGTGGTCGAGGGCGTCGGCGACCACGGCTGCGAGTACATGACCGGTGGGACCGTGGTGGTGCTCGGCCAGACCGGCCGCAACTTCGCCGCCGGCATGTCCGGCGGCACGGCCTTCGTCTGGCGGCTCGACCCGCGTCGGGTGAACCCGGAGCTGGTGGACCTGGCGCCGCTCACCGACGAGGAGCGGGTCACCCTGCACGACCTGGTGCAGCGGCACTTCGCCGAGACCGACTCGTCGGTGGCGGAGGCGCTGTTGAAGCGCTGGCCGGAGGCGGTGGAGGAGTTCACCGCCGTGGTGCCGCGCGACTACAAGCGGGTGATGGAGCTGATGCGGGCCGCCGAGGCGGAGGGCCGCGACGTCGACGAGGCGGTGATGGGGACGCCGGCCGCCCCGTCCGCCGCGACCCCGGCGGCCGGCACCGCCCCGACCACGCCGACCGTTCCCGACGTGTCCGTACCCGTCCAGCCGCCGGGCGGCGAGTTGCACTCTTCCCAGGAGGTGGCCCGTGCCTGACCCGAGTGGATTCCTCAAGCACGAGCGGCGGCTGCCGGCCCGCCGTCCGGTGCCGGTCCGGATCGCCGACTGGCGCGAGGTCTACCCGTCCGCCGAGGAGGGGCTGATCCGCGAGCAGGCGACCCGCTGCATGGACTGCGGCATCCCGTTCTGCCACGACGGCTGCCCGCTCGGCAACCGGATCCCGGACTGGAACGACCTGGTCCGGACCGGTAACTGGGCGGCGGCGATCGAGGCGCTGCACGCCACCAACAACTTCCCGGAGTTCACCGGCCGGCTCTGCCCGGCCCCGTGCGAGGCCGCCTGTGTACTCGGGATCGGCGGGCGGGCCCCGGTCGCGATCAAGCAGGTCGAGGTCGAGATCGTCAACCGGGCCTTCGACCTGGACCTGGTCACCCCGCAACAGACCGCCGCGCCGTCCGGCCGCCGGGTCGCGGTGGTCGGCTCCGGCCCGGCCGGGCTCGCCGCCGCCCAGCAACTGGTCCGCGTCGGTCACGGTGTCACGGTGTACGAACGCGACGACGCGATCGGCGGTCTGCTCCGGTACGGCATCCCCGACTTCAAGCTGGAGAAGGAGCACATCGACCGGCGGCTGGCGCAGCTCACCGCCGAGGGCGTCGAGTTCCGGACCGGGGTGGACGTCGGGGTCGACGTCACCGCCGAGCAGCTCCGGGCCGAGTACGACGCGGTGCTGCTCGCCTGCGGCGCGCTCGCCGGCCGGGACACCCCGGCGACGCCGGGCCGGGCGCTGCGGGGTGTGCACCAGGCGATGGAGCACCTGGTGGCGGCGAACCGGGTGGTCGCCGGCCGGGAGGACAGCACTCCGATCGACGCCGCCGGCAAGCACGTGGTGATCATCGGTGGTGGCGACACCGCCGCCGACTGCCTCGGGGTGGCGCACCGGCAGGGTGCGGCCGGCGTACACCAGCTCGACCTCTATCCGCGACCGCCGCGCGAGCGGGACGAGGAGCGCGACCCGTGGCCGACCTGGCCGTGGATCCTGCGGGAGTACCCGGCGCATGAGGAGGGCGGCGAGCGGGTCTTCGCGGTCGCCGTCCAGGAGTTCGTCGACGACGGCACCGGCCAGGTCCGGGCGGTCCGGATCGCCGAGGTGACCGTGGAGAAGCGGGACGGTCAGCGGCTGCTGACCGTGGTCCCGGGGACCGAGCGGGAGCTGCCGGCCGACCTGGTGCTGCTCGCGATCGGGTTCGAGGGGACCGAGGAGCAGCCGCTGCTCGACCAGTTCGGGCTGGCCCGCAACCGGCGGGGCGCGGTCGACACCGACGACACCTGGCAGGCCGGGCCCGGGGTCTTCGTCGCCGGGGACATGCACCGGGGCGCGTCGCTGATCGTCTGGGCGATCGCCGAGGGTCGGGCCGCGGCCGCCGCGATCCACCGCCACCTGGGCGGGGCCGAGCCGTTGCCGGCCCCGGTCGCCCCGTCCACGCAGCCGCTGGCGGTACCCGCCCGCGCCTGACCCGGCAGCGTTCCCGCGCGACTCCACGGCCGCGGCGTCCGAAGGACGTCGCGGCCGTCGCGCGTCCGGGCGTTGCGGGTACGACGTGACCGCCGCCTCGCGCTGGTCGTGTGCTCTCACCTGGCCTGCGCAGTTGAGTGGGGTCGATTGCCGTGGTCTGCAAGCGGCGGACGACTTGCCAGGTTCCTACGGCCCTACGACGGCCGGGCCAGATATGCCGTCTTGGCTTCGGCCGAGAAACCGCAGGCTCGGTAGAAGTTGTGGACAGCTGGCTCGCGCGAGCCCGTCATCAGCATCGCCTTGTAACAGCCCGCTGCCCATGCCGCTTCGAGCGTGGCGGCCATGATCTGCCTGCCCAGGCCTGAACCTCGGAGGGATTCCTCCACGACGACGTTCTCGATGACGGCGTACGGCGATGCTGACCGACTGATGTTCGGGATCACGTTCAGGTACGTCGTAGCGACGACAGCCCCGTCAAGGTCGAACACGAAGAGATGCAGTCCCGGGGAGCTCAGGATCCGATCGAACGCTTCCGCGTCAGATCCATCATCGAGCCACGGGTCGTCAGGCTGCAGTTGCCGGTACAAGCGAAGGACGTCGGGGAAGTCGTCTGGCCGAGCCTCACGGAACACGCCCCGAGCGTACCGGCCGGGGCCTCTGCCCAGACCGGGCGACCATGGTCGGGCATCGAACCACGACTCCGAGGAGTGTGCGTTCATCGGCATGGGCGTGCACCTGACCTTGACGCACCACAACGAGCCTGTCGGGCCTGACCCGCGGTTCCGATCTGCGCGCTTGTCACCGCCTCACCGCGTACGGTGACGCCCGGTCGGTGGCAGGCGGCGGTCCGGCCCTGGGCCCCGATTCTCAGTACGTCCCGTTCGCCCGGTGATACCGTTCGGCCCCGTGCGGAAGGTACTCGTCAGCGGATGCCTGCAGGGGCGGGCCCTGCGTTACAACGCGACACATGTGCCGGTGAACTCGCTGATCTGGGATCGTTGGTCGACCGAGGGGCGCCTCGTACGGTTCTGCCCGGAGGTCGCGGTGGGGTTTCCCGTTCCTCGGCCGCCAGCCGAGATAGTCGGCGGAACCGCAGGGGACGTTCTCGCAGGTCTCGCGCGGGTTGAGGAAGCTACCGGCGCAGACGTCACCGGCCTGTTCCGGCTTGCCGCTCGACGAGCGCTGGAACGGGCAGTAGAGGCGGGAGTCGCGCTCGCGGTCCTTGTCGACGGCAGCCCCACCTGCGGCAGCAGCGTCGTCTATGACGGTTCGTTCACCGGTCGCACCGTACCGGGACGGGGAGTAGCCGCAGAGGAACTGCTGCGTCACGGCATTCCGGTGTTCCACGAAGGGCAACTTCAGCAGGCCGCGGCGATGCTCGTCGACCTGGAGCAGTCAGGGAGCGCCGACGCCGTCAGCGGTGGGTGAGTCGGCCACAGCCACGAGACGGTTGTCGCGGTGCACTGCCGCGTTCAGCATGGCACTTTGGTGAGCGCGACGTGCTCCCGGCGAATTTCGCCGACCAGGACGAATTCGGACCGGTCGACATCGCAGCAGAACGGAAGATCCTTCGACAGGTCAACGCGTTCGGGCACGGGTTGCCGTGCGTACCCACGGACATGCTCGGCGGCGCCCTCCATGATTCCCGCGACCAGGTCCGCCCGCCTCGGCTCTGCCCCCTGGAGAAGGTCGCTCAGGTATCTCGCACAGGCCTGGTCCTCGGGGGTCTGTCCGGTGCAGACGAGAGTGCACGGAGTCCCCGGCCTGGTTCGTCCCGATCCACCGAGCGGTGGCGCCGACATTCGGCGCTGACGCCGCGAGCAGCGCCGCCGGGTCCGGATACCGGAGGAGCCCGCGTGTACCGTTCGATGTCGCCTGGATCAGACGGCGGCCGTTCAGCTGTGCCGTCGACATCTCGAACGGCGAGTTCCCGAAGTCGAAGTCCGCGGGCTTGAGCCCACTGGTCTCGCCGACGAGCAGGTGGTCGGGGGTGCAGCCGCCGGAGATCTCGGCCGACCTTGGTCGACGGCGCGCAGAGTATCTCCGTTGCGCCACGCTCGAAGGCGACCGCGGCCGTCGTGAAGGCACGGATGACATCGATGACGACGACGACGGTGCCGGGCAGGACCTCTGCATCCATACCCACGATCGACACGGCACGCGATTCTTCGCCGTACGATTCTCACCTGCAAGACTATTTCCGAGACGCGACCGGCGGCACCCAGTGCTGCGGCGCCGGTACGCGGGCGTGGTGCTCCACGCGTTCCGCACCTGTGTCGGGACCAGCGCCCGAGTCGGGGGAGCAGAGCCGCAGCGGGGCTCAGCCGGCGGGCGGTTGGGTGAAGGTGAAGAGCCGCACGCCGCGGTCGAGTGGTCGGGGCGTACCGGTGAACCGGTGCACGCCCACCCCGAACCGCTCCGCCGGGTCGGAGAGCCAGCGCAGTTCGAAGCCCTCCTCGGCGTACCAGTCGCAGATCTGCGGCACCATGTCGACCGGGCTGATCCGGCGGTGCCGGGTCCAGATCACCGTGCCGCCGGTGGCACAGAGTTGGGCACAGCCCGCGACGGTACGACGGATGTCGGCGTCGGAGATGTTCCCGTAGATCCCACAGGCCAGTACGAGATCCGCCGGTACGAGGCCGGCGTACTGCCCGGGCAGCGCGGCGTCGCCGGTCACCACCTCGACGTTGTCGAGTCCGGCCGTCCGGGCCGTTGTCGCGGCCTCCTCCGCGTTGCGTTCGTCCAGTTCCACCAGCCGGGCGGTGACGTCGTCCCGGCGGGGATGGTCGACCAGCACTCCGAGCAGGTCCCGGCCCTGGCCGGCGCAGATGCTGACCACCCGCAGCGGCCCCGGCGGCGCCTCGTCGAGGAACTCCCGGATCCGCTGCTGGACCACGACCAGCCGGCGGGCGAGTGTGCTGTCCGGGTCCGCGTAGTGCTCGTGCCAGGTGTTCCAGTCCCCGTTGTTCATCGTTTCCCGTTCTCTGCGCGGTGGTCGGGCAGCCTATCGCCGAGGCTGGTCGGCCGTACCGGACGGATCGTCCGCCGTGGACGGATTGGCCGGCGCTGACGGGTCGGCTCCGGACGCGGTCAGGATGTGGCGCAGGGCGTGGTCGAGGGTTTCGCGGGTGCTCGGCGCGAGGTGCCCGAAGAGCTGCCGACCCACCTGGGCGGCGATCCGCTGGCCGTCGCGTACGTGCCGGCGGCCCTGCTCGGTCAGGTGGATCGCGTGGGCGCGCCGGTCACCCGGCAGGGGACGCCGTTCGGCGAGCCGCTGCCGTTCCAGGTCGTCGACGATCCGGCCGAGCGACGACTTGTCCAGGTCGAGCAGGTCGGCGAGGCGGCGTTGGGTCAGCGGCCCGGTGCCGTTCAGCACCGCCAGCGTGGCGAAGTGCCGTTCCTCGATGCCGAGCGGTCGTAACGACTCGTTGAAGAGCTTCTGGCAGCGTCGGTGGACCGTGCTGATCAGCATCCCGGTGGCGACGTCCGGGGGCAGGAAGCCCAGGGGAGCCGGGGCGGACGGTGATCGGGCGGCGGTCATCTCTGGATTCTAGGACCCGAGACAGATACTCTCAGCCGAGACTATCTCGGATGAGAGCTTTGGGGGTTGTCGTGCCGGATGGAACGACGAACATGACCGAGACGACGGCGAGCCGAACGGACGGGAAGGGCGGGCCGGCGCCGACGGTGGTGCCGCCCCGCCGACTGCGAACGGCCGCCGTGCTGGTCTGGGTGCTGGTGGTCGAGCACGTGTTCGCGCTCGTCACCCCGCCGTACGAGGTGGGTGTCGAACACGTCTTCCATCTCACCTTCGGAGCCGCGTACGCCTGGCTCGCGCTACGCCTGCCCGCCGGTCGACGTGCCCACCGGGTACTGCTGACCGTGCTGCTCGGCATCCAGCTGGTTGGCCGGTGTGTTGTCTTCACACTGATCACCGAGCCGTGGATCAGGGTGCTGCTGGTCCTGGGGGCCCTGCTCACCATCGCTGTGCTGACACTGATCTGGCGACCCACCCGACGGGCGGGTGACCGGGTGCGCTGACCCCGGGCCGGTCCGCGCACCGCGGCCCGGCGTGGCGGCGGTGCGCGGACGGCACTCAGCGGGCGAGCACCACCTGCGACTCGTGGCGGCGGCCGGCGGCCATCTCCCGCAGCACCGTCGCTGCCTCGTCGAACGGCACCACCGCCGAGACCAGATGCTTGCGTACCAGGTCTCCGTACTCGCGGAGCAGGGTGACCGTCTCCGCCGACAGGCGGTCCCGGTCCCAGGTCGAGGCCAACCCGCGCGGCACCCGGCCGATCTGCGCGCACCGCACCGACAGCCCGTTGTGGTGGAACTCCTCACCGAGCCGCAACGCGTCCGCCCCGCCCTGGTAGAACGCGAGGTCGACCACCGTCCCCTGCGGTCGGAGCAGCCGCAGCGCCAGGTGCAGCGCGGACGCCTGACCCCGGCACTGGAAGACCACGTCGGCGCCCCGGTCGCCGGCCGCGTGCCGCCACCGGGTCTTCAACACCACCGCCGGGTCCGCACCGTCGGGGTCGAGTGTCTCCAACCCCAGCGCCTCGGCCACCGCCCGCCGCTCCGGCGTCGGGTCGAGTACGACCACCGAGGCGGCCCCGCCGAGCCGGGCGAAGAGCGCGGTCAGCAGCGCCACCACACCCGCCCCGGTCACCGCCACCCGTCGACCACGTACGCCGTCGCCGAGGTCGTGGACCGTGTGGCCGTACAGGTCGGCGGCGGCGTGCAGCAGTCCGTTGGCGCAGATCGGCCCCATGTGCGCCAGGTAGATCCCGAGCAGCGGGTCGACGTCGGCCGGCACCGGCACCACCCGGTCGATTCGGGGATCAACCCGATATCCGGTCCGGTGCCCGTACGTCATCGCCACCGTCGCGCCCTCGGTGACCGCCGGGGTACGACTCTCCGTCACCCGCCCGACCTCCATGTAGCCGAGCCTCGTCACCGGGTACGGCGACGCCGCCCCGCCCGCCACGAACAGCCCCAGTTCGGCGTCCCAGCCCGCCGACAGGTACGGGTTCGTCCCCTTCAGGTACGACAGCTCGGTGCCGGCCGACACCCCACTGACAGCGTCTCCACCCGGAACGTCCCCCCGGTCAGCGGGGCCGCCTCCTCGTCCCGGAGCAGCACCTCACCCGGACCGGTCACCACCATGATTCCGGCAGGTCGAACGGGGACCACTCCGGCAGGTTCTTTGGGCACCAGGGGGGCCGACGGCACTAGGCCGTGTGTCATAAGTGCCCTGTGGTCCTGGCTGTGAGGTAGATCGGCTGGGCGTGTCGGTGACCGGGATGCGGTGAGGTCTCCGGTAGATGGGTTATCGACCAAGACAACCATCTGCACGGA
>NZ_JBDPMH010000020.1:0-121405 GCF_039871735.1 Plantactinospora sp. B24E8 | reverse complement strand
GGGGACGGCCGGGACGGCGGCGATGCGGTACCAGGTGATCGTCTACGAACACGTACAGTGCAGTCAGAAGGGTGTCGATGTCGGCAGTCACGAGCAGACAACGACACCCTTCCCTGTGTCGATACGCCAAGTCCCCCACCAGGCCAGATTTAGGACTCAATCATCTAGCCTGTCGGCGCGACCGGTCCGGCCTTGTCCTGTGTGAACCTGTACGGCGCCGTCGGCAGCGGAAGGGCACAGATCCGGACTCCGTTGCTGCCGTTGACGTTGGTCAGGCCGTAGTTGATGGACTTGATGATGGTGTCGAGTTTCGCGAAGATGCCGTTGAACTCGGTCCAGAGGTCGTACGCCTGCTTGATGAGGTAGGCGGCGACGCCGTACCCGATGACTCCGCCGACCACCGTCTCGATGGTCGCGGTGCCGGCCACAATCGCGACGCCGATCTCGATGAGCTTGTCCAGCAACAGGCCCAGCACGGCGCCGGCCAGTTCGAACTCCTGGTACGCCAACTTGGCCGCCTGGTGGTACTCCGCGCCGACCGAACGGTAGACACCTTCCTGCGCGCTGATCGCCTGCCCCAGTCGCAGCAGGTAGTCCCGGCACCCGTCGGCCGCGTTGCCCCGCCACACCGCCGGCAGGTCGTTGGCGAAGGCAACGACGTTGTTGCCGAGGCACTCGACGGCCGCTCCGGCGTTCTGGAACTCGCTACCCGCTCTCCACAGCCCGTTCCAGTCACCAGCGATCCACTCCAGGAAGAACTCGAAGATGTCGTAGTTGAAGAGCTGGTAGATGATGTTGCGGATGTGCGCGCTGGCGCTCAACGTGTCGGCCAGATGGTTGAACTGGTATTCGAAGTTCGGCGCCTCCCGCATGTGGTTGCCCGGCTCGAGGTACCACTCCACCCCGTGGACGCCGCTGTCCTTGAAGAGCCGGCCGGTACGAGGCGGTGGAAGCTCCCTGAACCGGCCCTCGTCCTGTCCCACGAAAAAGCTGTCCAGGGCCCGGGCCGCCCGGTCGTCGGACTCCCGGTAGCGTTTGCCCGCCGCCTCCACCGCCCGGCCGGTGTCGCTGAGCAGCAGCGCGATCCGCTGCGTGTGCTCCTGTCCCCACCGGTACGTGTGCTGCACACCGCCCCGTACGGCGTTGAGGAGTCCCTCTCGGCCGGGTGGCAACTCCGCGTGGTGGGTCAGTCGGTACTGGATCTGGGAGGCATCGAGAAACGCCTCCTCGAGAGCCTTGGCCAACTGCTCGAGGCCGGCGTCGTCGACATGGAATTCGGCCAACCTCTGTCCTTCCCCCCGCACATCGGTCGAAGGAAACGCACCTGGAACCACCGAACCATCACGCGTGACGTTCCGACAACACTCACCGTGTTCGGAACAGTTCCGAACGCCTGTTCCGGGCCACCCTCGCCGGACCGTCCGGCGGTCCGTCGGCCGGTGCCGGCCGCTCGGCTCCGGCGTGATCGACAGTTATGATTGGTCGGTCCCCGGCGGGCTGGCCGGGAGGAGACGTGGCGCGGTGGTGGAGCGGCGGACCGGCGGCAACCGGGAGCGACCCGCACGCCGACCCGCACGCCGGGCTCGACCGACGGTCGGTTCTGTTACCGCTCACAGCAACGCTTCGACCAGCCGGCGGTTGCCTGTCAGCTGGCGCGGCCGATCGACGACTGACGAGGCGAACTGCACGTTACGGCAACCTGACCAACGTTACCCAAGCGTTACCTGCCCCGGTTGACCGGGCAAAATGTTAGCGATAACAATGTGCCTCACGACACGGCTGTCGCCGTACGCCCCCAGCACACCGAGGTGCCGCAGATGACGCATGACCAGTCGGAAGCTCTTGTCGTCGGGATCGACTTCGGCACGCTCTCCGGACGCGCCGTGGTCGTCCGGGTCTCCGACGGTGCCGAACTCGGTTCCGCGGTGCACGAATACCCCCACGCGGTGGTCACCGAGGCACTGCCGGGCAGCGGCACGCCCCTCGGCCCCGACTGGGCTCTCCAGGTCCCCGGCGACTACGTCGACGTACTGCGCAAGGCGGTCCCCGCCGCGATCGCCGCCGCCGGGGTCGACCCCGGCCGGGT
Organism: Plantactinospora sp. B24E8; assembly: GCF_039871735.1. NCBI lineage: Bacteria > Bacillati > Actinomycetota > Actinomycetes > Micromonosporales > Micromonosporaceae > Plantactinospora > Plantactinospora sp. B24E8. The sequence continues at coordinate 119,319 of NZ_JBDPMH010000020.1, read as the reverse complement.
GGTCGGGATCGGCACCGACTTCACCGCCTGCACGATGGTCCCCACCCTGGCCGACGGCACCCCCCTGTCCGAACTGCCCGCCTTCGCCGACCGGCCGCACGCCTACGTCAAGCTCTGGCGCCACCACGCCGCGCAACCGCAGGCCGACCGGATCAACCAGCTCGCCGCCGATCGCGGCGAATGGTGGCTGCCCCGCTACGGTGGGTTCATCTCCTCGGAGTGGGAGTTCGCCAAGGGGCTGCAGGTCCTGGAAGAGGACCCCGAGGTCTACGCCGCGATCGTGCACTGGGTCGAGGCCGCCGACTGGATCGTCTGGCAGCTCACCGGCAGCTACGTCCGCAACGTCTGCAGCGCCGGCTACAAGGGCATCCGCCAGGACGGTCGCTATCCCGACCCGGAGTTCCTGGCCGCGCTCAACCCCGACTTCGCCGACTTCGTCAGCAAGATCGACCAGCCGACCGGCGAGCTCGGCGCCCGCGCCGGCACCCTCTCCGCCCAGGCCGCCGAGTGGACCGGCCTGCCGGCCGGGATCGCGGTCGCGGTCGGCAACGTCGACGCGCACGTCACCGCCGCCGCCGGCCAGGCCCTCGACCCCGGCCAGATGGTGGCGATCATGGGCACCTCGACCTGCCACGTGATGAACGGCGCCGAACTGCGCGAGGTCCCGGGCATGTGCGGCGTGGTGGACGGCGGCATCGTCCCGGGACTGTGGGGCTACGAGGCCGGGCAGAGCGGCGTCGGCGACATCTTCGCCCACTTCGTACGCCGGCACGTTCCCCCGGACTACGTCGACGCGGCCCGCGCCGGCGGCATCTCGGTACACGAGCACCTGACCCGGCTGGCCGCCCGGCAGCGGATCGGCGAACACGGCCTGATCGCGCTGGACTGGCACAGCGGCAACCGTTCGGTGCTGGTCGACCACGAGCTCTCCGGCCTGCTCGTCGGGGAGACCCTGGCCACCCGCCCGGAGGACATCTACCGCGCCCTGATCGAGGCCACCGCGTTCGGCACCCGGACCATCATCGAGACGTTCACCGCCGCCGGGGTGCCGGTCACCGAACTGGTGGTCAGCGGCGGACTGGTCCGCAACAAACTGCTGATGCAGATCTACAGCGACGTCACCCGGCTGCCGCTGGCCCGGATCGTCTCCGACCAGGGACCGGCGCTCGGGTCGGCGATCCACGCGGCGGTCGCCGCCGGGGCGTACCCGGACATCCGGGCCGCCGCCGCCCGGATGGGCGGGGTTGAACGGGGCGTCTACCAGCCCGACGAGGCCGCCGCCGCCCGGTACGACGAGCTGTACCGCGAGTACCGGGAACTGCACGACCACTTCGGACGGGGAGGGAACACCGTGATGCGCAGACTGCGGGCCATCCAACGGCGGGCGCTTACCGAACCGGCACCTGCCGGTGACGAGCTGGTGACCCGGTGACCCGGACCGTGGCGGCGGTCGCCGAGACCATCGCCGTACTCCGTCGTGAGGTCGCCGCGCTGCACGCCGAGCTGCCCCGTAACCAACTGGTGGTCTGGACCGCCGGCAACGTGTCGGCCCGGGTGCCGGGCGCCGACCTGCTGGTGATCAAACCCTCCGGTGTCGCGTACGACGAGATCAGCCCGGCGAACATGGTGGTCACCGACCTGACCGGCACGCTCGTCGACGGCGACCTCGCGCCCTCCTCGGACACCGCCGCGCACGCGTACGTCTACCAGCACATGCCTCAGGTCGGCGGGGTGGTGCACACCCACTCGACGTACGCCACCGCCTGGGCGGCCCGGGGCGAGCCGATCCCCTGCGTCCTCACGATGATCGCCGACGAGTTCGGCGGTGAGATCCCGGTCGGGCCGTTCGCGCTGATCGGTGACGACTCGATCGGCCGGGGCATCGTGCAGACCCTCGCCGGACACCGCTCGCCGGCGGTGCTGATGCGCAACCACGGCGTCTTCACCATCGGCGCCACCGCGAAGGCCGCGGTGAAGGCGGCCGTGATGTGCGAGGACGTGGCCCGCACCGTACACATCGCCCGCCAGCTCGGCACCCCGCTGCCGATCGCCGAGCGGGACATCGACGCGCTGTACGCGCGCTACCAGAACGTCTACGGGCAGTGAACCTGCCACCGACCGGAGGGTCCGTCATGCCGAGCAGCAGCAAGCCACAGGTCTGGTTCCTCACCGGGAGCCAGCACCTGTACGGTCCGGAAACGCTGGCGCAGGTCGCCGACCAGTCCCAGCGCATCCAGCGTGAGCTGGTCTCCTCCGGCCGGCTCTCCGTCGAGCTGGTGTGGCAGCCGGTCCTCACCGACGCGGCGGCGATCCGCCAGGTGATGCTCGCGGCCAACGCCGACCCGGCCTGCCTCGGGGTGATCGCCTGGATGCACACGTTCTCCCCGGCCAAGATGTGGATCACCGGTCTGGACGCGCTCCGCAAGCCGCTGCTGCACCTGCACACCCAGCTCAACCTGAGCCTGCCCTGGCAGTCCATCGACATGGACTTCATGAACCTCAACCAGGCCGCGCACGGCGACCGGGAGTTCGGTTTCGTGCAGACCCGGCTCGGGGTGGCTCGCAAGACCATTGCCGGACACGTCTCGGATCCGCGTACCGTCGAGCGGGTCGACGGTTGGGCCCGGGCCGCGGCCGGCGTCGCCCACCTGCGCGGACTGCGGCTGGCCCGGTTCGGCGACAACATGCGGGACGTGGCGGTCACCGAGGGCGACAAGGTCGAGGCCGAGCTGCGGTTCGGCTTCTCGGTCAACACGTACGGGGTCAACGACCTGGTCGCCGCGGTCGACGCGGTCGAGGACAAGGCGGTCGACGCGCTGGTCGCCGAGTACGCCGACGTCTACCGGCTGGCGCCGGAACTGGTCCGGGGCGGTGACCGGCACGACTCGCTGCGCTACGCGGCGCGGATCGAGGCGGGGCTGCGCCAGTTCCTGAGCGCCGGGGACTTCGGCGCCTTCACCACCAACTTCGAGGACCTGGGCGGGCTGCGCCAGTTGCCCGGCCTGGCCGTGCAGCGGCTGATGGCCGACGGCTACGGCTTCGGCGGCGAGGGCGACTGGAAGACGTCGGCGCTGCTGGCCGGGGTGAAGGCGATGGGCGCCGGCACCGGCCGGGGCACCTCGTTCATGGAGGACTACACCTACCACTTCGGACCGGGCGAGCCGAAGATCCTCGGCGCGCACATGCTGGAGGTCTGCCCGAGCATCGCCGGCGGGCAGCCGTCGTGTGAGATCCACCCGCTGAGCATCGGCGGCCGGGAGGACCCGGTGCGGCTGGTCTTCGACGCCGCCCCCGGCCCGGGCGTGGTGATCGGCATGGTCGACCTCGGCGACCGGTTCCGGCTGGTGGCCAACGAGGTCGAGGTGGTCACCCCGGACGAGCCCCTGCCGAACCTGCCGGTCGCCCGGGCGGTGTGGAAGCCGGCGCCGAGCCTCTCCACCTCGGCCGAGGCGTGGCTCACCGCCGGCGGACCGCACCACACCGTACTGACCCAGGCGGTCGGTGCCGAACCGCTGCGGGACTTCGCCGACATGCTGCACACCGAACTGCTGCTGATCGACGAGCACACCACCGCCGTCGACTTCCGGGACCGGATGCGCTGGAACCAGGCATACCACCGGCTCGCCCAGGGCATTCCGACCAACCGTTGAGCACCGCCGGTCGTCGGCCGGCACACCACGGACGGGTCCACCGAATCCGCCACCGATGAAGGAGAGAACAATGAAGTTCACCCGGCTCGTGACGGCGGCCACCGCCGTCACGCTGGCCGCCGCCCTGTCCGCCTGCGGCTCGAGCACCAAGACGGTGGACGAGAAGCCGCAGGCCGGTGACAACGCCGGCGCGCTGATCGGGGTCACCATGCCCACCAAGCGATCCGAGCGCTGGGTCGCCGACGGCGACAACGTCAAGAAGCAGCTCGAGGCGCTCGGCTACAAGGTCGACCTGCAGTACGCGGAGGACGACATCCCGACGCAGGTCAACCAGCTGGAGAACCAGATCACCAAGGGCGCCAAGCTGCTGATCATCGCGTCCATCGACGGCACCGCGCTGACCAGCCAGCTGGAGCAGGCCAAGGCGGCCAACATCCCGGTCATCGCCTACGACCGGCTGATCCGCAACAGCCCCAACGTCGACTACTACGCCACCTTCGACAACTTCAAGGTCGGGGTGCAGCAGGCGACCTCGCTGCTGGTCGGCCTGAAGCTGCTGAAGGAGGACGGCACCCCGGGCGAGGCGAAGGGGCCGTTCAACGTCGAGCTGTTCGCCGGCTCGCCGGACGACAACAACGCCACGTTCTTCTTCAACGGGGCGATGAGCGTGCTGCAGCCGTACATCGACAAGGGCACCCTCAAGGTGGCCAGCGGCCAGACCGACTTCAAGACCGTGGCGATCCTGCGCTGGGACCCGGGTACCGCGCAGAAGCGGATGGAGGACGTGCTCACCTCCACGTACCGCAGTGGGGCGAAGGTCGACGGCGTGCTGTCGCCGTACGACGGCCTGTCGATCGGCATCCTGTCCGCGCTGAAGAGCGCCGGCTACGGGGTGGCCGGGCAGCCGTACCCGGTGGTGACCGGTCAGGACGCGGAGAAGGCGTCGGTGAAGTCGATCATCGCCAACGAGCAGTTCTCCACCATCTACAAGGACACCCGTAAGCTCGCCGAGGTGACCGTGAAGATGGCCGACGCGCTGCTCAAGGGCGGCACGCCCGAGGTCAACAACACCAAGGACTACGACAACGGCAACAAGGTGGTGCCGTCGTACCTGCTCGACCCGGTGATCGTCGACAAGAGCAACTACAAGCAGGCGCTGATCGACAGCGGCTACTACACCCAGGCCGACCTGAGCTGACCCGGCGGTCCCGCCCCGTGGCCGTCGGCCACGGGGCGGGTCCCGTCATGGGCACCCGCGGAAAGCAGTGAGGACCATGAGCGACCACATCCTGCAGATGCGCGGCATCACCAAGTCGTTTCCCGGAGTCAAGGCGTTGCAGGACGTCAACCTGTCGGTGCGCCGGGGACAGATCCACGCCATCTGCGGCGAGAACGGCGCGGGCAAGTCCACGCTGATGAAGGTGCTGTCCGGGGTCTACCGGCACGGGACGTACGAGGGTGAGATCGTCTTCGACGGCGAGCCGTGCCGGTTCTCCGGGATCCGGGACAGCGAGCAGCGCGGCATCGTCATCATCCACCAGGAACTGGCGCTCGCCCCGCAGCTGTCGATCGCGGAGAACATCTTTCTCGGCAACGAGCGGGCCCGGCGGGGCCTGATCGACTGGAACCGGACCAACCACGAGGCCGCGCTGCTGCTCAAGCGAGTCGGCCTGGTCGAGAACCCGACCACCGTCGTCTCCGACGTCGGGGTGGGCAAGCAGCAGCTCGTGGAGATCGCCAAGGCGCTCTCCAAGGAGGTACGGCTGCTGATCCTCGACGAGCCGACGGCCGCGCTCAACGACGAGGACTCGGCGCACCTGCTCGACCTGCTCCGGGGGCTGCGCGACGAGGGCATCACCTGCGTGATCATCTCGCACAAGCTGAACGAGGTGATCTCGATCGCCGACGCGATCACCATCCTCCGGGACGGTCGGACCATCGAAACCCTCGACATGGCCACCGACCAGGTGACCGAGGACCGGATCATCTCCGGCATGGTCGGGCGCGACCTCGACCACCGGTTCCCGCCGCGCGAGCCGAAGATCGGCACGGAGGTGCTGCGGATCGAGGACTGGACCGTCTACTCCCCCGTCCAGCACGACCGGCGGGTGGTCAGCGGCGCCAACCTAACCCTGCGCCGGGGTGAGATCGTCGGGCTGGCCGGGCTGATGGGCGCCGGCCGCACCGAGCTGGCGATGAGTGTCTTCGGGCGGTCGTACGGGCACCGGATCTCCGGGCGGATCGTCAAGGACGGTCAGCCGATCGAGCTGCGCAGCGTCCAGGACGCGATCCGGCACGGCATCGCGTACGCCACCGAGGACCGGAAGCGGTACGGACTGAACCTGATCGAGGACATCAAGCGGAACGTCTCCGCCTCGGGGTTGGGCAAGCTGGCCCGGCGGGGCTGGGTGGACGACAACCGGGAGTACCAGGTCGCCGACGGCTTCCGCCGGGACCTGAACATCAAGGCGCCGAACGTGCTCAGCGTGACCGGCAACCTCTCCGGCGGAAACCAGCAGAAGGTCGTACTGTCCAAGTGGATCTTCACGGATCCGGACGTGCTGATCCTCGACGAGCCGACCCGGGGCATCGACGTCGGTGCCAAGTACGAGATTTACGCGATCATCAACCGGTTGGCCGACGAGGGGAAGGCGATCCTGCTGATCTCCTCCGAGCTGCCCGAACTGCTCGGTCTGTCGGACCGGATCTACACGCTCTCGGCCGGCCGGATCACCGGCGAGGTGCCCCGGGCGGAGGCCACCCAGGAGCGCCTCATGACATACATGACCAAGGGACAGGAGTAGACCGCGATGACCAGCGTCGCACCAACCAACGCCGACCTCGCGGTCGACAGCACCCCGGCCGCGCCGGGCAGCCCCGACGGCGCTCCCCGCCGGTTCACGATCAACCTGCGGCAGAGCGGCATCTACATCGCCTTCGCCTTCATCGTCGTGCTGTTCTCGGTGCTGACCGGTGGCGACATGCTGCAGCCGCAGAACATCAGCAACATCGTGGTGCAGAACTCCTACATCCTGATCCTGGCGATCGGGATGATCATGATCATCATCGCCGGGCACATCGACCTGTCGGTCGGCTCGGTGGTCGCGGTCTGTGGCGCGGTCACCGCCGTACTGACCGTCAACCACGGCGTACCGTGGCCGCTGGCGCTGCTGATCACCCTGGTCGTCGGTGGTCTGATCGGCGCCTGGCAGGGTTTCTGGATCGCCTACTTCGGCATCCCGGCGTTCATCGTCACCCTCGCCGGCATGCTGCTGTTCCGCGCGCTGACCCTGACCACGCTCGGCAACCAGGGCATCGGCCCGTTCCCGGACGAACTGCGGACCCTCTCCAACGGGTTCACCGAGGGCTACCTCGGCAACGTCGGCCTCGGGCCGCTCGGCGGCGCGGACCTGTTCAGCCTGCTGATCGGCCTGGTCGCGGTCGCCGGCATCGCGACCACCCAGTGGCGGTCCCGGGCCGCGCGGATCCGCTACCAGCAGACCGTCGACCCGATGCCGGTCTTCCTGCTCCGGATCATCATGCCGTCGATCGTGCTGCTCTTCGTGGTGGTGCAGTTGGCCCGGTTCCGCAACCTGCCGTGGGTGCTGGTGCTGTTGACCGGACTGGTGATCGGCTACTCGGTGCTGACCAACCGGTCCGTCTTCGGCCGGCAGATCTACGCGGTGGGCGGCAACCTGCACGCCGCCACGCTCTCCGGCGTGAAGGTCAAGTCGGTGATCTTCTGGATCTTCGTCAACATGGGCGTGCTCGCCGCCCTCGCCGGGGTCATCTTCGCCGGCCGGCTCAACCAGGCCAACCCGGTCGCCGGCAACCAGTTCGAACTGGACGCGATCGCGGCGGCGTTCATCGGCGGCGCCGCGGTCCAGGGCGGGGTCGGCCGGATCGTCGGGGCGATCACCGGCGGCCTGATCATGGGTGTGATCAACAATGGGATGTCCCTGCTGAACGCACCCTCGGAGCGGGTCATGCTGGTCAAGGGCCTGGTCCTGCTGGCCGCCGTCGCGTTCGACGTCTGGACCAAGCGCCGCGCCGGCGCCGCCCGCTGACCCCGGTCCACCACCGGGTACGACCACACGGGTCCGGCCGCCCCTCGCCGGTGGCCGGACCCGTCGTCGCGGCAGCGCGTGAGAGCGGCAGCCACTCGCGCACCGGCCCGGCGGGTCGCAGCTCAGGTCAGAAAGTGGCGATCGGGTTGACCGGGCTGCCGGACGTACCGGCGAAGCGGACCGGCGCGACCGCGAGCTGGAAGTCCCACTGGCCGAGCTCGGCAGCCGTCGTCGCGCACCCCTCCAGGTCGCAGTTGTCGAGCAGCCACAGACCCATCGCGACGAGACCCACGGCGTGCACCGGCATCAACACGTCCTCGTACCCCGACGGCTGCACGTCCTGGGGGGTGTCGGCGCCGATCAGCGCGACCTCCCGTTCCTGGAGCCACGGCAGGCAGGACGCGTGCCAGCCGGCCTGCGTGACACCGCCGGCCGCACCGGCCTCGTGGCGGAAGCGGCCATAGCCGGTCCGCAGCAGCACCGCGTCGCCGGACCGGACCCGCACACCCTGGCGCCGCTCGGCCTCCTCGAGATCCTCGGGAAACACGGCCTGCCCCGGCTCCAACCACGGCACCTCGCGGACCCGCGCGATGTCCAGCAGGACCCCACGCGTGACGATCCCGTTCGCCGCCGCCGTGACGGCCGCCCACCCCGATCCCGTCCCGGCGTCGACCAACGAGTGCGACCGCCCGTTGTACATCGTGCCGTCCCAGAAGATGTGGCACGGCGAGTCGACGTGCGTGACCGTGTTGCCGTGGAAGGTGATGCCGAGCCGTTCGGACGAGAAGCCCCAACGCCGGTCGGCATGGAAGGCGGGCGGCATCTGCTCGGCACCCGGCATGTCGGCGGCGCACGGACACGTCGTCGTCGCCCGCTCCATCTCCTCCGGTACGGCAACCTCCCACGCGCACGACACGCTCCTGCCGTGGCGCACAGCCCGGGCCGCCGCCAGCCGGACGTCGTCGGTGATGTGGTTCAGCGTCCCGAGCTGGTCGTCGTCGCCCCACCGTCCCCAGTTCGACAGCGTGCGGAAATACCCGAGCACGTCGTCCTGTGTGGGCATCGGTCGCCCTGCCGTCATCTCCGCATCGACTCCTCCGGTCACGCGCCTCGAGGCACCGCAGGCAGGTTATCCCGGCTCTGCCCGACGTACCGGGACCCGCCGAGCCGGTATGACACCAGATCACGACCTACGGCGCCCGGATCACACGGATTGCGACCAGCCCGACCGGCCCGTTCCTCGACCGCAACGGGGTGCCGTTGACCTCCGGCGACGGCACCGAGATCCTGCCCGGACACGGCGGCGTGCACGGCCCCGGCCACCAGGCGGTCCTCGCCGACGTCGACGGCGACGTCCTCTTCCACCACTACTACGCCGACAACGGCACGGCCCTGCTCGGCATCAACCTGCTCAACTACGACGCCGCCGGCTGGCCGTACGTCCACTGACCGCCGTACGTCCACTGACCGCCGGCCGTGAACCGTCGCCGACGGTACGGGAGTCCGGGCGGCCGCCCGCCCGGACTCCCCCGGTCAACGGTGCGTCCGGTGGGTGACCAGCCGCTGCAGCAGGATGAACGCGAGCAGCAGCACCCCGATCACGATCCGGGTCCACCACGAACTGAGATCGCCCTGGAACGTGATGATCGTCTGGATCAGCCCGTAGACCAGCACCCCGAGCACCGTGCCGAAAAGGTAACCGGAGCCGCCGGTAAGCAGGGTTCCGCCGATCACCACGGCGGCGATCGCGTCGAGTTCCATGCCCTGGGCGTGCAGGCTGTAACCGGAGAGCATGTAGAAACTGAGCAGTACGCCACCGAGCGCCGAGCAGAACCCGCTGATCGTGTAGACCACGATCCGGGTACGACCCACCGGCAGTCCCATCAGCCCGGCCGACTGCGGATTGCCGCCGACGGCGTACACGGTCCGGCCGAACCGGGTGTACGCGAGGACGTACGCGGCGACCAGCACCACCAGCACGGCGACGACCGCGCTGATCGAGACGAAGAACCCGCCGAACGCGAGCCGCTGCTGCGCGACGCCGGTCCAGAACGGGTCGGCGATCGGCACCGACGCGTCGCTGATCAGGAAGCACAGGCCCCGGGCCAGGAACATCCCGGCCAGGGTGGCGATGAACGGCTGCACCTCGAAGAAGTGGATGATGCAGCCCATGCCGAGGCCGATGGTGGTACCGACGAGCAGGACCAGGGGCAGCACCACGGCGGCCGGCCAGCCGGCGTTGAGCAGTTCCGCCGCGATCAGGGTGGTGAGCGCGACGACCGCCCCCACCGACAGGTCGATGCCGCCGGTGAGGATCACGAAGGTCATGCCGACCGCGACCACGAGCAGGAACGCGTTGTCGACGAAGATGTTCAGCACGATCTGGGTGTCGGAGAAGCCCTCGTAGTTGACCACCCCGACGCCGTACATCAGGACCAGCAACCCCAGGGTGGCGAGCACCGGGACGTGCCGCTGGTTCGGTCGGTAGCCGCGGCCACGGACGCCGGTGGCGGTGGCCGCCGGCGGCGTCCGGGTCTCCAGGTCGGTCATCGCGCCTCCTCGCTCTGCACGTGCTCCCGCCGGCTCACACCGGCACCTCTGTCCGCGCCGTGGGCGGGGCCGGATCGGGTACGTCCGGTCCGCGCCGTCGCCGGCCGAGGACCCGGGCCCGGAAGGCGGGTGACTGGGCGAGACAGAGCACCACCACCACGATCGCCTTGAACAGCAGGGTGGTGTTGGTCGGTACGCCGATCGTGTAGATGGTGATGTCCAGCGTCTTGATCACCAGGGCGCCGATCACACTGCCGAGGACGGAGAACCGGCCGCCGGCCAGCGCGGTGCCGCCGATCACCACCGCGAGGATCGCGTCGAGTTCGATGAGGTTGCCGGCGTTGTTGCCGTCCGCGCTGGAGACGTTCGAGCTGACGATCAGGCCGGCCAGACCGGCGCAGAAACCGGCGAAGACGTACACCAGCACGGTGAGCCGGCGGGCGTTGACGCCGGCCAGTCGGCTCGCCGTGGGATTGCCGCCGACCGACTCGATCAGCAGGCCGAGCGCGGTACGCCGGGTGAGCACCAGGGTGCCGGCGACCATCACCGCGACGATGAGGACCGAGACCGGGAAGGTGAGCCAGTAGTCTTTTCCGATCACCTCGTAGGGGCCGGAGTTCACCGTGATGATCTGTCCGTCGGTGACGAGCTGGGCGACCCCGCGACCGGCGACCATGAGGATCAGCGTCGCGATGATCGGCTGGATGCCGACGGCGGCGACGAGCAGTCCGTTTCCGGCGCCGAGCAACAGGGACAGGCCGAGCGCGAGGGCGACCGCGCCGAGCACTCCGCCGAGGCTGTTCTGGTCGCCGAGTCCGACGATCCACCAGCAGGCGACCGCTCCGGAGATGGCGACGACCGAGCCGACCGACAGGTCGATGCCGCCGGTGGCGATGACCAGGGTCATGCCGAGGGCGACCAGGGCGAGCGGGGCGGCGGAGCGCAGGATGTCGATCAGCGAGCCGTAGAGGTGGCCTTCACGTACCTCGATCGACAGGAAGCTGGGCGTGAAGACGAGGTTGCCGACGATGAGCAGCACGAGTACGCCGACCGGCCAGACCAGCCGGTGGCGGAGCAGGGCAGACAGGGTGGCCGGGGATATCATGCCGCACCTCCACTGGCGATGGTCCGCATGATCCGGTCGGCGTCGACGTCCTCGGAGTTCTCCACCTGCTCGACCATCCGCCGGTCGCGAAGTACCGCGATCTTGTGGCTCAGCCGTAGCACCTCCTCGAGTTCGGCGCTGATGAACAGCACCGCCATCCCGCCGTCGGAGAGTTCGACGACAAGCCGCTGGATCTCCGCCTTGGCGCCGACGTCGATTCCCCGGGTCGGCTCGTCCACGATCAGCAACCGGGGCTCGGTGATCAGCCAGCGGGCGAGCAGCACCTTCTGCTGGTTTCCGCCGCTGAGGTGCCCGACCCGGGCCTCCGGGTCCGCCGGTCGGATGTCCAGTGCGCGGACGTACCGGTCGACAAGCTCGTCCTGGCGGCGTCGCGGAATCGGCCGTGACCAGCCGCGGGCCGCCTGGAGGGCGAGGATGATGTTCTCCCGGACGGTCAGCTCCTCGACCAGCCCCTCGGTACGCCGGTTCTCGGAGCAGAAGGCGATCCGGTGTCCCATCGCGTTCCGGGGGTTGCGGAGGCTGACCTCGGCACCGTCGATCCGGAGGCTGCCGTGGTCGGCCCGGTCCGCGCCGAAGAGCAGCCGGGCCACCTCGGTACGCCCCGAGCCGAGCAGGCCGGCGAGGCCCACCACCTCCCCGGCGTGGATGGTGAGGCTGAACGGGGCCACCGCCCCGTCGCGTCCCAGTTCCCGGGCGTCGACGACCGGTTCGCCCCGTTCGACGGTGGCGAGTGGACGTCGGGAGTGTTCGGCCAGTTCGTCCAGGGTGGCGAGCTCCTTGCCGATCATCCGACCGACGAGTTCCAGCGGGGAGAGTTCGGCGACCCGGTACTCGCCGATCAGTCGCCCGTTGCGCAGCACGGTCATCCGGTCGGCGATCTCGTAGACCTGGTCGAGGAAGTGCGAGACGAACAGGATCGCCACCCCCTCGCTCTTGAGTTGGCGCATGACCCGGAACAGCTGGGCGACCTCACCGGCGTCCAGGCTGGACGTCGGCTCGTCGAGGATGAGCACCTTGGCGGAGACGTCCACCGCCCGGGCGATCGCCACCATCTGCTGCACGGCCAGCGAGTACGTGCCGAGCGGCGCGGTGACGTCGATGTCGAGCCCGAGCCGACCGACCAGTTCACTGGAGTGGCGCCGCAGTTCGGCCCAGCGGATGGCGCCGAGGCGCCGGGGTTCGCGGCCGAGTTGGATGTTCTCCGCCACCGAGAGGTTGGGGCAGAGGTTGACCTCCTGGTACACGGTGCTGATGCCGGCCTGTTGGGCCTGCGGCGGGCCGGTGAACCGGACCGGTTCGCCGGCCAGTCGGATGTCGCCCTCGTCGATGTCGTAGACCCCGGTCAACACCTTGATCAGGGTCGACTTCCCGGCGCCGTTCTCGCCCATCAGGGCGTGCACCTCGCCGGGCAGCATCCGGAAGTCCACCCCGGCCAGGGCGACCACGCCGGGGAACCGCTTGCTGATGCCGGTCATCGTGAGGATCGGTGCTGCCTCGGCCATGTCCTCCCCGTCCCGAGCCCGCCGCCCCGGCCTGGTTCGGCCGGGGCGGTCGGTGTCCCGTCGTCGCTGATCGTGCTCAGTACTGGCGCTGCGGGAGCACGGCCTTCGCCTGCTCCTGGGTGAAGGTGGTCTCCTCGGTCACCACCCGGTCCGGGACGGTCTCCCCGGCCACGACCTTCTTGGCGAGGTCCATCAGCTGTGGCCCGAGCAACGGGCTGCACTCGACGATGAAGTTGATTTTGCCGTCGGCGAGGGCCTGCATGCCGTCGCGCACCGCGTCGACGGTGATGATTGTGATGTCGACGCCGGGCTTCTTGCCGGCCGCCTCGATGGCCTCGATCGCGCCCAGGCCCATGTCGTCGTTGTGCGCGTAGAGCACGTCGATGTCGGTGTGCGCCTTGAGGAACGCGTCCATCACCTCCTTGCCCTTCGCCCGGGTGAACTCACCGGTCTGCGAGGCGATGACCTTGAACTTCGGGTCAGCCTTGATCACCTCCGCGAAACCGTCGCGACGGTCGTTGGCCGGGGCGGAACCGGTGCTGCCCTGCAGCTCGACGATGTTCACCTGCTCCGACTTGCCCTGGTACGCCTCGACCAGCCACTGACCGGCCTTCTTGCCCTCCTCGACGAAGTCCGAGCCGAGGAAGGTCTTGTACAGCGACTTGTCCGGCGAGTCGATGGCCCGGTCGGTGAGGATCACCGGAATGCCGGCGTCCTTCGCCTCCTTGAGGACCGTGTCCCAACCGGACTCGACCACGGGCGAGAAGGCGATCACGTCGACCTTCTGCTGGACGAAGCTGCGGATCGCCTTGATCTGGTTCTCCTGCTTCTGCTGGGCGTCGGAGAACTTCAGTTCGATGCCCGCCTCCTCGGCGGCCTTCCGTACCGAGTCGGTGTTCGCGGTACGCCACCCGCTCTCCGCACCCACCTGCGAGAAACCCATGGTGATCCGGCCGTCGTCGGCGCCGCCGGACCCGTTACCGCCACCGCAGGCGGAGAGCGTCGCGGCGACCAGCACGCCGCCGAGCACCGCCACGGACCATCTCTTGAACACTGCGCCCTCCTGTCGTCTGCCGCCGGCAGGGCGGCGGATCGGTCCGCGCCCCCGGCGCGGCTCGCCGGCCTGCCGGCCGGTCGAGGTGAACGATCACATTTCTGATCTTGAGGTGCTGACTGACGATCGACGGTGATGGAGCTGCCACCGGGACAGTCCCGGCGCGGACGACAGATCAGAGCGGAGCCACGTCCACCACGGAGCGGTCGGTGTCCTTCATCACATGCCGCGTGCGAGAATGTTACCGTTCTCTATCTCGGCGTCAAGACCGACTGCGAGAACGTTTCCGGCGCGTTACCCACCGCACCGACGAGCGCTCGACCGAGGCGGTGTCGGCCGAACACCGCTCACGGCCGGTAGAGTGTGATCGGTAACATCAAGATCAGGAGGATCACGTGCGGTTGAATCCCCCGCCCGGAGACGGAGACACCGGACCGGCTGAGGCGGCGCGGATCCGCCAACGCGGCTCGGTCATGCGGGACGTCGCCCGGCTGGCCGGCGTGTCCCACCAGACCGTGTCGCGGGTGCTCAACGACCACCCGAACGTCCGCCAGGAGACCCGGCTACGGGTCCTGGAGGCGATGCGGGCGCTGAACTACCGGCGCAACCTCGCCGCTCGTACGCTGGTCACCCGCCGGTCGCGCACGCTGGGCATCATCGGTTTCGAGACCACGCTGTTCGGGCCCGCCTCGATGCTCTACGGCATCGAGGACGCCGCCCGGCGGGCCGGCTACTTCGTCAGTGTCGCGACGGTGCCGAACCTCGACCGTCAGTCGATACTCGACGCCATCGACCGGCTCTGCCAACAGTCGGTGGAGGGAATCGTCGCGATCGCACCGAAGCCCACGGTCACCAACGCGCTGCTGCAGGTCCCGGCCGGGCTGGCCAGCGTCGGAGTGGGCGGCGCGGTCGACGACGACGCCGTGCCCACCGTACGGATCGACAACGCCGACGGAGCCCGGCTGGCCACCCAGCACCTGCTCGACCTCGGCCACGCCACGGTCCACCACGTGGCCGGTCCGCCGGACTGGCCCGAGGCACACGAACGGATCGAGGGCTGGCGACGTACCCTTTACGCCGCCGGGGCGATCGTGCCCCCCGTCGAGCCGGGCGCGTGGACCGCCCGCTCCGGCTACGAACAGGGCAGGTTGTTGGCCGCCGACCCCTCGGTGACCGCGATCTTCTGTGGCAACGACCAGATCGCGCTCGGGGTGCTGCGTGCCCTGCACGAGGCCGGCCGCCGGGTGCCCGAGCAGGTCAGCGTGGTCGGCTTCGACGACACGCCCGACTCGGAGTACTTCATCCCGCCGCTGACCACGGTCCGGCAGGACTTCGCCGAACTCGGTCGGCGCAGTCTCACGGTGCTGCTCCACCAGATCGACCAGCAGCACGACGCGGCACCGCCCGACCACGTGGTGCTCGCGCCGGAACTGGTGGCCCGGGCCAGTACGGCCAGTCCGGGCCGAGCCCGCCGCCGCACCCGCGCACCGCTGTCGGATTGAGCCGCCCGGTCGACACGGTTCAGCCGGGCGGTGCCGCGACGCTGGCCCGGCGGACCAGGGTCGGCGCGACGGTCCGACGCAGAGTGCCGGGATCACCGGGTCCGAGCTGGGCCAGCAGCAGGTCGAGACTCGCCTCGGCCACCGCGGCGAAGTCGGGGCGCACCGTGGTCAACGGCGGCATAAAGTACGCCGCCTCCGGCACGTCGTCGAAGCCGACCAGGCTGACCTCGTCGGGCACCCGGCGGCCGGACTCACTCAGCGCCCGCAGCACACCGAGCGCGAGGTGGTCGTTCGCGGTGAAGACGGCGGTGACCTCCGGCATCCGGGCCAGCAGCTGACCGCACCGGTAGCCGGAGGCGGCGGACCAGTCCGCCGGCATCACCGGCGGTACCTCGGCACCCGCCGCCAGCAACTCGTCCCGCCAGCCCTCGATCCGGCCCGCGCTGTCGAACCAGTCCGCCGGCCCCGAGACGTGCCACACCGTACGGTGGCCCGCGTCCAGCAGATGCCGGGTCGCCGCCCTGGCACCGGCGATCTGGTCGACGGTGACCAGCGGCACCGGCCGGCACGGATCGCCGTCGACGGTGACCAGGGGCACGTCCTTGGGCAACCGCTCCAGCGCCTCTCCGGCCGACTCGACCGGCGCGATCACCACGATGCCGGCGACCCGGTGGGTCAGGTGCCGCTCGACGACCGCCGAGATGGAACGGTGGTCCAGGTTGCGGACGCTGCCGACACTGACCGCGAAGCCCGCCTCGGCGGCCGCCTGTTCGAAGGCGGCCAGCAGGGACGCCGGGCCGTAGAGGGTGGTGTTCTGCGCCACCACACCGATCACCTGCGAGCGGCCGGTGACCAGGGCACGGGCCGCGCGGTTGGGTCGGTAGCCGAGTTCGGCGATGGCGGCCTGGACCCGCAACCGGGTCTGCTCCCGGACGTTCGGGTGCCCGTTGAGCACTCGCGACACCGTCTGGTGGGATACCCCGGCGAGGCGGGCCACGTCGGTCATCGCGGGATCGCGCATCACCATCTCGCTCCCCCGCCTTCCCGCCGCCTACGTCCGTCTCCCGCCGGCCCTGCCGGGGTCGCGTCCTCTCGGGCGCGACGGCCACGGCGGCACCGCAACGGTGACGGGCGGGTGCGGGGATCTCCGCCAGTGTAGGTGAGTGACTCCCGAGCAACCGGCCCGAGGTGGCCCGGCCACCAACGGTGGCCGGGCCACGGGTGCCGCCGGCCTCGACGTCGGGGCCGACCGGCGTCAGTCCGCCCGACGGCGCAGCCGGACCGCGTTCCAGGAGACCCGGGGAAGCTCCACTGTGGCGGTGCCGGCCTCGACCGGGCCGGCGTCGGCCGGACGCAGGGTGACCCGGTCGGGAGCCTCGGCCGTGTTCGTCGCGGTCAGGTCGTCGTCGGTGAGCGTCCACGCCTCCGCGACGTCCCACTCGCCACCGAACCGGCTCAGGTCGACCGTCAGCCGGACCGGCTGGTGCTGGTCGCGGTTGACCGCGAAGAGGACCACGTCCCGGTTGGCCGGGTCGTGGGTGGCGACCGCGTCCACCACCGGCACCTCGCCGTACCGCTCGGTGACGTAGGTCGGCGAGTCGAGCCGGGTGGCGAGCACGTCGCCCCGGGCCAGCGCGGCGGTCCGGGCGAACGGGTGGAAGATCGTCTGTCGCCAGGCCGGACCACCCGGTTCGGTCCGGATCGGCGCGATCACGTTGACCAGCTGGGCCAGGCAGGCCGCGGTGACCCGGTCGCTGTGCCGGAGCAGGGAGATCAGCAGGTTGCCCACCACCACGGCGTCGGTGACGTTGTACTCGTCCTCGATCACCCGGGGCGCCACCCCCCACTCCGCCGACGTCGGCTGCCCCAGCTGGCCCTGCTGCTCCTGGAAGCGGGTCAGGTACCAGACGTTCCACTCGTCGAACGAGATCATGATCTTTTTCTTGCTGCGCAGCCGGGCGCCCACACTGTCGGCGGTGGCGACGACGCTGTCCACGAAGTGGTCCATGTCCACGGCGCTGGCCAGGAACGAACCCCGGTCGCCGTCACGCTCCTCGTAGTAGGCGTGGCAGGAGATGTAGTCGACAAGGTCGTAGGTGTGCTCCAGGACCGTGGCCTCCCAGGCGCCGAAGGTCGGCATCGACGACCCGGAACTGCCACAGACGACCAGTTCCAGGTCCGGCTCGGCGGCCCGGAGCGCCCGGGCGGTGTTGGCGGCGAGCAGCCCGTACTCCTGGGCCGTCTTGTGGCCGATCTGCCACGGCCCGTCCAGCTCGTTGCCGAGACACCACATCCGGATCCCGTACGGCTCCTTCGCGCCGTTGGCCCGACGCAGGTCGGACAGGTACGTCCCGCCGCCGTGGTTGACGTACTCGTGCACGTCGAGCGCCTCCTGCACGCCCCGGGTGCCGAGGTTGACCGCGTACATGATCTCGAGGTCGGCCCGGGACGCCCAGCGGGCGAACTCGTCGACGCCGACCTCGTTGGTTTCGACGCTGTGCCAGGCCAGGTCCCGGCGGCGCGGCCGGTCCGCGACCGGTCCGATGCCGTCCTCCCACCGGTAGCCGGAGACGAAGTTGCCACCCGGATACCGCACCACGCTCACCCCCAGTTCCCGGACCAGCGCCAGTACGTCGGTGCGGAAGCCGTCCCCGTCGGCCAGCGGGTGTCCCGGCTCGTAGATGCCGGTGTAGACGCACCGTCCCATGTGTTCCACGAACGATCCGAAGGTACGGCGGTTGACCGGGGCCACCACGGTGGCGGGGTCCAGGGCGACAGCGGCGTTGAGCATGAACGATCCTTCCGGGGGTGCTGGTGTCACAGGGGCGGCCACCGGGCGCCCGGGGCGGGGGGGTACGCCACGGCAACCCTCGGGCCGCACCGTGACGGTAACGCCGGCCGGGACCGGCACGTCCGGCGGGCGGTGTCTGTCGACGGATGGGGAAGGGTAGGCGATGCCGGGCACTCGGACAGCCGGGGGGCCGGCGGTACAGCGGGGACGCCGTCCGTTCCCCCGCCGAGCACCGGTCGAGCCGCGGCTGACCGTCGTACGTCCGCTCTTCCCGGCCGGTGCAGGTGTTCAGGCCGACTGCCGGACGACCAGGGTCGGGGCGAAGATGACCGAGCGCGCCGCCCGCTGCGGGTCACGCAGTTGGGCGAGCAGCAACTGCGCCATCTCCCCGGCCATCTCCTCGACCGGCTGGCGGACCGTGGTGAGCTGCGGATGCGACTCCCGGGCGGCGATGCTGTCGTCGAAGCCGACCACCGCGACGTCCTCCGGCACCCGGTGGCCGCGCTCCTGGAGGGCCCGCACCGCACCCTCGGCCATCAGGTCGTTGGCGACGAAGAGGCCGTCGATGTCCGGGTGCCGGTCCACCAGCCGGTGGGTCGCCGCCTCGCCACTGCCCCGGGTGAAGTCGCCCCGGACGAACGGCACCTCGACCCCGAGGCGGGCCGTGACCGCTGCTCGGAAGCCGGCAAGCCGGTCCTGCCCGGCCGGCATGTCCTGCGGACCGCAGACGGTGGCCAGCCGGCGCCGACCCCGGTCGACCAGATGCTCGGCGGCCAGCCGGGCACCGGCCTGCTGGTCGACGTCGACGTAGCTGACCGGCACCGGACGGCCGGGTCGGGCCGACAGGACGGCCGGGATGCCGAGGTCGACCAGGTGTTGGGGCAGTGGGTCGGCGCCGTGACTCGAGATGAGCAGCACCCCGTCGACGTGCCCCTGCCGCAGGTAGCGGGTGACCATGTGGTGGGCCGGCGGGTCCGCCGGAATGATGACGAGGTGGATGCCCCGGGGGCGGAGCACCTCCTGCGCCCCGGCGGTGACCCGACCGATGTACGGATCCGTGAAGATCCGTTGCAGGAACGGCGCCTCGTAGCCGTTGTGCCCGGGCGCCTCCGAGACGATCAGGGCCATCGAGTCGGTCCGTCGGGTGACGAGGGAACGGGCGGCGAGGTTCGGAACGTACCCGGTCTCGGCTATCGCCCGCTCGACCGCGGCCCGGATGCGCGGGTCCACGGTGGGCACCTCGTTGATGACCCGGGAGACGGTGGCCCTGGACACCCCGGCCGCCTCGGCGACCTGCTCGAGCGTGGGGCGTCCCGTCGCGTCCGCCTGGCGGGCCGTCATGGCACAGTTATAGCACCAGCGGTCACCGCGCCCGGCCCCGTCGCCGGGCCCCCTGGGCACCGGCCGGACGCCCCGCCGGCCCGGGTGACCGGGCCGGCGGGAGTGGTGTCGGTCACGGACGGCCGTCGGTCCCGCACTTGATGATCGGCCGGATGCAGTCCCGGACCCGACGGGCCAGTTCCTCCTCCGGCCAGGCGTTGAAGAAGTCGCCGTGCATGGTGAACCCTCCGCCGGAGGCCAGTCGGAAGCGTGACGCCGGGCCGTTGACCGGGTACCGCAGCACCTGGCGCAGCTTCGGCACCGGCACCGGGTGGGTGGCCGGGCAGTCGCCGCCGACCGGGTACGCCATGTGGCTCTTGTGGTCCGGCGAGTCGAGGTCGCGGCCGTTCCAGCACTGTGGGAAGTCGAGGTAGGACTCCAGCATGCTGTCGGCCGGGCAGGTGATGAAGTCCTTCGACGCCCCGACCTCGTTGTGGTGCAGGCACGACCACCGGGAGATGGTGGTCTCGTCCGGTCCGGTGGCACGGGCGTTGCCCGCGACGATCCGCAGGCCCAGCGGGAACGGCTGGATCCGGGCGATCACGTCGTCCCGGACCCCCTCGCCCAGGTAGTAGAAGATCCCGGTGACCGGCTCCACCGGCTGGTTGTCGGCGTAGAGGGTGGGAACCCAGTACGACGACGTGTCGACCACCGGGTTGCAGTTGGTGGCACCGGCGAGCAGGTCACCGACGTTGGTGTACGCGTTGGTCACCCGGCTGCCGAAGAAGCTGTGCATGTGCGAGGCGCCCGGCAGGTTCGGGTAGATGATCGGGTCGTCCGGCAGCCGGTGGCTGAACGGGCAGTCGGCGAGGAACTCGGAGACCCGCACGATCGGCCCGCCCGGCGGCGGGTTGGTCGGCGGCGGGGTGCCCCCGGTGCCGTGCACCTCGAACTCCCAGAGTGAAACGCCGAACTGGGTGGCCCGCTGGGTGGCGTACAGCCGGACGTAC
The DNA here is from genome assembly GCF_039871735.1 of Plantactinospora sp. B24E8. Classification (NCBI taxonomy): domain Bacteria; kingdom Bacillati; phylum Actinomycetota; class Actinomycetes; order Micromonosporales; family Micromonosporaceae; genus Plantactinospora; species Plantactinospora sp. B24E8. The sequence goes on along the minus strand of NZ_JBDPMH010000020.1, from coordinate 98,747 downwards.
CGGCCGGTGCCGGAGACGGCGAGGTCCTGGACGCCGCCGGTCCCGTTCGTGGTGGTGTGGATGGTGGTCCAGGTGTTGCCGTCCGACGACGTCTGGACGGTGAACGTCCGGGCGTACGCGGCCTCCCAGCGCAGCACGACCCGGTTGACCGTGGCGGTGGCGCCGAGGTCGACCCGCAACCACTGCGGGTCGGCGAAGGCGCTGGACCAGCGGGTGCCGGGGTTGCCGTCGACCGCGTTCGCGGCGGGGCTGCCGCCGTTCTCGGCGGAGGAGGCGGTGGCCGGGCGGCCCCGGGAGAGCAGGACGTCGGCGGCGGCGGCCGGTGTGGCGCCGGCCACCAGGTAGCCGCCGAGCAGGGCGAGCAGGGCGACGGCGAGCGAGAGGGTACGCGGCCGTCTGCGGAGGGTGGTCCGGTACATGACGACTCCTACTGGTAGACCCGGACGTGGTCGGCGTGCATCCGGGCGGGGACGGCGTGCTGCCGCCGGGCGGTGGACGACCCGGTCCATCGGTAGTCCCGGGGTGGACGGTGGAGGGGAGAGAGCGACAGAGAGAGCGCTCTCTCATCTTTTTACTTTGACCGACACATGGCCATGTGTCAATGTAGATCCATCCCCCTGCTGATCAACCTGCCCCAGAGCGGTCCGCCGGCTCCCGATCGGCCCGGAACCTCGACGGACATCACCGGATGGCGGAGAACAGCCCAGGGAGCGCTCCCCTAACCCCTCGGGAGGATCCGTGCGATCGCGCCGTCACCGCACCCCGACCCTCATCCTTCTGCTGGCCGTCCTGGTCGCCCTGGCCGGCTGCGGTGGCGGCGGTGGCGGTCCGCCCGCCACGGAGGTCAGCCCGCCGACCGTCGGCACCGGCCCTCCGGGCGCCGGGTCCGGCGCACCCGTCACCGGATCCCGCTCTCCGGCCGCCGGGACCGTGCCGACCGACACCGTCACGGCCTCCGAGGCGCCGAGCGGGTTCGGCGCCACCGACCGGGCCTGGCTGCAGCTGACCATCGCGATGGACGAACGGATCATCCCGGTCTTCGACCACCTACCCGAACGGGTCGACGACCCGCGACTGCGCGCGCTGATTCGCCGGTTCGAGGCATCCCACCACGACACGCTGCCCCGGCTACGTGCCCTGTACGGACAATCCGGCGGCCCCGCGCGGAACCCGCACGAGGGCCATGACATGCCGGGGATGGCGACCCCGGCACAGCTCGCGGCGGCACGCCGGGCCACCGGCCGGGCCGCCGCCGAGCTCTTCGCCGAACTGGTGCGCGCCCACCTGGACCAGTCGGTCCGGCTCGCCCGGGCCGAGCGGGAGCACGGTGTCGAACCGGCCACCCGGGCCGTCGCCGCCGAGATCGAACGAACCCGCGCCGACCAGCGCGCACAACTGGACCGGCTGCTGCCGGCCGCTGGCACCACCACCGGTTGACCCGGCCGGCCGTTCACGTCGACGGCCGGCCGGGTGACTCCGGTCAGGGAACCGGATACTCCGTCAGATGGACCGGCGCACCGGTCCGGGTGGTGTCGGCCGGGTCACCCAGGCCGTTGACCACGTGGTCGATCGTGCCGGCGCTCAGGTTCACCGTCATCACGTGGTGCAACCGGACCCCCGGCGTCACCGGCACCTCGAAGCCGTTCTCGGTGTGGATCGACGGGTTGTTCTGGTTGAAGACGTACACGCCACCGCCGTACAGGGTGTGGTGGCGTACCCGGTCGCCGACCTTGTAGCCGGCGTACCGTTACCTTTCAGTGCACTTTAGTGAGCACACGATTGGTAGTCCGACCTTGCGGTGGGACGGTCCCGGTCTGACCGGCGGGTGCCGTGCCGGGTTCACGCTTCACAGCCGCCCGCCCGCGTACGCGGGGGTCTTCCGGTTGGCTCCACGTGCTGCGGTTGTAGACCTCGACCTTGCCGTTGATGACCACGTCGGTCGGCGAGGCGCCCAGCCCGGCGATCTCGGTGTAGTACCCGACCCTGATCTGCAGGGGCCGCTCGGCGCTCCCGTAGGTGCCGGGCCGGAACAGGAAGGCGTACCGGTTGGTTCCCATCTCGTTGTCGATCTGCGCGGCGTGCGTCGCGTCGAGGGCCGCCCGGATCCGCTCGACGGACGCCGCCGGGTTCGTCAGGGTCAGCGCGGCGACCGTCACCAGCACGAGGCCGAGCGGTGCGGCCCGGTTGACCAGCCGGTGACGGACGGGCCGCCGTCGGGGTGGTTCTCGGTGGGTCGGGCACATCCGGTCCGTCGTCGCGGGCGGGGCGACCGCGGCGGCGGTTCCGTGGAGAAGTGATTCACCAGGGCGTCTCCCTGCTCGTGGCGGTACGGCCCGGGCGGCGGCCGCGGCGGTGAGAGCGCTCTCCCAGTCGGCCGGCCACGGCACGTCGGGCACAGTGGTGGATGGGGATGTTTCTACCCGGTGACCCGACGGTGCGCCATGCCCGAACGGCTCCTGATTCCGGCCCGGCCCGCCCCCGACGGTCCGGACAGGACAGCCTCGGACCGGTCGGCCCGATCCGCTCCGACGTGCCCGTGGGTGCCCCACCGGCGGGGCACCCACGGCCGCGTCAGAGGTCGCCGGTGTAGAGGAGGCGGTTCGGCGAGCCGAGTCCGGGACCGCCGACCGCGCCCGTGGTGGCACTGTCGACGATCGCCGCGTGCACCTGGGCCGGCGACGCTCCCGGATGCGCGGAGAGGTAGAGAGCGGCGGCACCGGCGACGTGCGGCGCCGCCATCGAGGTACCGCTGATGGTGTTCGTCGCCCCGTCGGCGGTGTTCCACGCCGAGCTGATGTCGATCCCGGGGGCGAAGACGTCGACGCACCTGCCGTGGTTGGCCCAGAGCGGCTTGCGGTCGGTACGGTCGGTCGCGGACACCGTCATCGCCTCGGCCACCCGGGCCGGCGACTGCGTGCAGGCGTCGAGCGGGATGAGCCCGAGCAGTCCGTTGCCTGCCGCGATCGAGTAGCTGACCCCGGAGGCGATCGACCGGCGTACGGCGTCGTCGAGGGCGGGGTCGACGCCGCCGCCGAGGCTCATGTTCGCCACCGCCGGCTTGACCGCGTTCCTGGTGACCCAGTCGATCCCGGCGACGACCTGCTCGGTGGTGCCGCTTCCCGCGCAGTCGAGGACCCGTACCGCGATCAGGCGTACCGCCTTCGCCACCCCGTACGCGGATCCGCCGACCGTGCCGGCAACGTGGGTGCCGTGGCCGTTGCAGTCGTCGGCCGTACCACCGTCCACCGCGTCGAAGCCGCTGCTCGCCCGTCCGCCGAAGTCGGCATGACCGGTCCGGATGCCGGTGTCGATGACGTACGCGCGGACGTTCGACGCGGTCCGGTCGTAGGCGTACGTCGAACTGAGCGGCAGGTTCCGCTGGTCGATCCGGTCCAGCCCGTACGACGGCGGGTTGCTCTGGGTCGCGGAGATCCGGTGTACGACGTTGGGTTGCACGTAGGCAACGGACGGGTCGGCGGCGAGCCGGCGCGCCTGTCGGGCCGACATGGTGGCGGAGAAGCCCCGCAGAGCGTGCGAGAACGTGGTGCGCACCACGGCGTCGTGTCGGCCGGCGAGCGCCTTCGCCTTACCGTTCACCGCGGTGGCACCGGCCGTGGTGGTGGTCACCCTCAGCACCACGATGTAGCTGTCGGGCACCACCTCCGCGCCGGGCACAGCGACGATCCGGCCTTCGGGGACGGCCGCCGCGCCGACCGTCGGTGTTCCCACCGTACCGAGCAGCGTGACGACGCCGGCCGTGACGGCCAGTCGCAGGGTTCGAACCATCGGTTTCCTTCCCGGGCTGGTGGCCGAGTACGCCCTGGGACACCTGACGAGGTCAACCCGGCCGGATGATCGATGAGGGAGCACGCTAACAGCCATATACGCCCATGAAAAGCCCCTCATGCGACATTCCCTGGCGAAGTCGGCCGGTTTCCCGGTCGGGCTCCCGGTCGGGCTCCCGGTCGGGCTCCCGGTCGGGCGACGGAGGCCGCGCCGGTTGGCCTTGCCCGTTGGGCAACGGAGGCCGCGGCGGCCGGCCGGAGAAGCGCCGTTGCCTGATCCAGCACCCCCTCCCCTGTGCCGACAATCACCGGACATATTGGTTCGGACACGTCCCGCCGACAGTTCTCCAGTTTCACAGGGGCCTCCGGAAGGCAGGAACAACAATTACGCAGCCCACGACGGAGTGACGGTAGCGAGGTCAGAGATGTGACCGTAAACGCCCGCCCCACCATTTCTCAGCTCGTCGACGACGAACCGGGGTCAACCTTTTCGGGTGAATGAATGACCAGCCCACAGCCCCAGCGAACACTAAAGAAAATTGTGATCTTATTGCGATACATTCGCGTACCGGGGCGCGGTCCGTCCATATAGGATGATCGCGACCGCGCGTTCGGCCCACTCATTCGGCACCCTATCCGTCCGCATGTACATATTCTGCGGACCGGACGTACCCACGTGCTGACCGAGCCCGAAAGACGCATCCCGACAATCGGCATGGAGGAAAAACGTGGCCTGGTTCGTCAACCAGTCGCTCTTCATCATTCTGGCGGCGTTCCTTCTGGGGTTGCTCGTCGGCTGGCTGGTCTGGGGCACCAGAACCCAGTCACCGCCCCCGGCCGACACCGCCAGCCGGCCGGCGACCGGTGAACACGACCTTCCACCGGCTGCCGTCGAGTCGACCGCCCGACCGGCGACCAGGGAACACAGTGTTCCGCCGGTACCCGCCGGAGATCCGATCCGGATGACCACGGACCACGGCGTACCGCCGTCGGGCACGGACCACGGCGTCCCGCCCGCAACAGCCGACCAGGACGTCCCGACGTCATCCACGGACCAGGACGTCCGGACGGTCGCCACCGACCACGAGGCCCGACCGGTGGCCGCGGGGGTGGCCACGATGACCGAACCCGCCGCCGTACCCGACGACGACCTGGAACGGATCGAGGGCATCGGGCCGAAGATGGCCGCCGCGCTGCGGGCCGCCGGCATCCACACCTTCGGGCAGCTCGCCGAGACCGACGACAGCACCCGGCGGGCCGCCATCGAGGCCGCCGGGCTCAGTTTCGCCCCGAGTCTGGTGACCTGGGGCCGGCAGGCCCGCCTGCTCGCCGACGGTGACGAGGACGGCTTCGCCGAACTCACCCTGCGGCTGGTGGCCGGCCGCGACACGGAGGCAACCGGGCACGAGGCGGCCGGGCACGAGACCGAGGCGGGACAGCGTTGATGACCAGGGAGCTGAGGACCACCGCTTCGAGGACCACGCCGCTCACGCCCCCGCCGGCGACAACAGGGGGGACACGCCGGTTCCACCCGCTGGTCGGCCTGGTGGTCGCGCTCCTCGGCCTGGCCGTCCTGCTCACCGCCCAGCAGTTCCCGAACCGACACCGGATGGAGGCGGACCTCACCCAGCGCTCGACACAGGCGCTGCACACCGCCGGCCTCTCCGACGTCCGGGTCAGCTTCACCGGGCGCGACGGACGGCTGCGGGCCACCTCGCCGGGCGAGGCCCGACAGGCGCTCGACATCGTCCGGGCCCTGGAGGGCGTACGCGCGGCCAAGGCCGAGGTGCCACGCGAATCGGAGCCGGCCCCGGTGCCCGTACCGCCATCGGTGTTGCTGACCATGGCCGACGGCACGGTGTCGATCAGCGGCACCGTGCCCGGTGAAGGCTTTCGCACCGCGCTGGTCCGCGCCGCCGCCGACGTGGTCGGGACCGACGACGTCGACGAGCGGCTGACGGTCGACGACGGCGTGACCGACACGGGGCTGTCCAGCCTGCCCGGGGTGCTGGCCGCGCTCGGCCGCGACGCCGACGATGCGACGGTGGCCTTGGACGGCGGGACACTCACCCTGATCGGCACCGCCTCCTCGGAGGTACGGAAGGCCAGGGTGCTCGCGGCCGCCCGAGGCGGCGGCGTCGGGCTGGTCGACCGGCTCGGGGTCGCCGACGTACGCGAACAGATCGCCGGACTGCCGCCGCTCACCTTTGCCCTCGGTGGCGCCTCGCTCACCTCGGCGTCTCGGGCGAGCCTGGTCCGGCTGGGCCGGATCCTGCGGGACAACCCGAGTACCCGGATCCGCATCGAGGGCCACACCGACTCCAGCGGTTCGGCCGCGTCGAACCTGGTGCTCAGCCGGGTACGGGCCAAGGCGGTGCTCACCTTCCTGCTCGACCAGGGCGTCGCCGCCGACCGGTTGACCAGCCGGGGGTACGGCGAGGCCCGACTGAAGGTGCCCGACACCTCCCCCGCCAACCGGGCGGAGAACCGCCGGGTGGAGCTGGTGACCAGTACGTCCACCCCGGCGACGGGCAACAACGGGACATGACGCGGCGGGCCCGACGACCGGGCCCGCGCGGGCGTGCGGGGTGGAGTCCGGCGCTCTGCCCCGCCCCGGAACCGCAACCATCCGGGTCCGAGAGGGATTCATGTTCGGCCACGTACGATGTGCCGATCCCGTCGCCCTCTCGGTCCACACCCGACGATCCGCACAGAGGAGCACCACCATGGCCGAACCCGATCCCGACCTCGCCGCGCAACTGCAGTTCGACGTCCCGCACGCGGCGCGGATCTGGAACTACTGGATGGGCGGGAAGGACAATTTCCACGCCGACCGCACCGCCGGAGACGCCGTCGCCGAGGTGTATCCGGAGATCGTCGTCATGGCCCGCCAGTCCCGACAGTTCCTCATCCGCGCGGTACGGTCCCTGGCCGCCGAGGCGGGGATCCGGCAGTTCCTCGACATCGGAACCGGCCTGCCCACCATGCAGAACACCCACCAGGTCGCCCAGGAGGCCGCGCCGGAGTCCCGGATCGTCTACGTCGACCACGACCCGATGGTGCTGGTGCACGCCCGCGCCCTGCTCGCCGACTCCAGCACCGAGGGCGTGACCAGGTACGTACACGCCGACTACCACGACCCGGCCACGATCCTCGCCGAGGCCGGCGAAACCCTGGACCTCCAAAAACCGGTCGCGGTGATGTTCATGGGTGTGCTCGGCTACGAGCCGGACCTCGCGGTGGTGCGCTCGATCGTGGGCCGGGTGATGGACGCCGTCCCCAGCGGCAGCCACCTGGTGCTCTGGGACGGTACCGACACCAGCCCGTCGGTGGTCGCCGGCGCCGACCGGCTGGCGCAGAGCGGCGGCGTCCCGTACATCCTGCGCAGCCCCGACCAACTGGCCGAGTGCTTCGCGGGCCTGACCCTCCTGGAGCCGGGTCTGGTGCCGATCACCCTGTGGCGGCCGGACGACCCCGACGCCGAGGGAATCGACGCCTACGGCGCCGTGGCCCGCAAGCCCTGACGGCCCACACGGTGCCGGCGAGGAGTGCCGTTCGGCGCTGGCGTCGGCGACGTCCCACGTCAGCGCCCGTCCGGGCGGTCCGGTCCCGGCCCCTCGTCGGGGCGCTGCTGCCGCTCGTCGGAGCACTGCTGCCCGTCGGGGCGTCGCTGGCCGCGTGCGGGCAGGGCCGGCCCGCACCACCGCCCACGACCGGACCACCCGCCGTCGCGGCGGAAACGCTGCCGGCGGTCCGGACGTTCTGCCCCGAGGCGGGTCGGAGTCCCTGCGCCGAACTGGGTGAGCCGACCGGGGGTTCGGTCGGCCGTCCCCTCGACCCGTCGGGCGTGGCGGCAGTCGACAGTTACTACGCCTGCACCACCCACCTGACGTACTCCGCCACCTCGATGGCGTTGCGGCAGTGCCGGCAGCTGCTGGAGGTGGAGATACCCGCGATGCGGGCGGCGGTCGGCTCCCCGGCCCCGGCGCTCGTCGCGGGCGACCTGAATCTGCGCCTCGACGGCACGCAGGGCGTGCGGGACTGCGTCCCCGCCGACCACCGGCACCTCGGGGACGGCAACGTCCAGCATCTGATCACCAACGGCGACGTCGGCCTCGGGCCGGCCCGGCGCTATCCGATGCGGCACACCGACCACCACGGCTGGTACGTCACCGTCCGTCCCTGACCGTGCCGACACCCGGTCAGAACTTGGGGATGACGGCGGCGATCGTGGTGGCCAGCAGCGGGCCGAGGATGACCAGACCGGACTGCAGCTCGCTGACCGAGGTGCGGTTGACCCCGAGGATCTCCTCCAACTTGATCCGGTCCTCGGCGGCGGTGATCAGGTCGGCCTTCGCCACGTGCGCGAGGTCCGAAAACTCGTCCACGTACACCTGGCAGCGGCGACGCAGCAGGGTGGCGGTGGGTACGTGCATCAGCGCGATCAGGATCGTGCCGGCCGCCCCGATCGCGAACGCGGTCGACTGGGGAATCCGCTCCGAGCCGCCCCAGCCCACCGCGGTCGCCCCGACCAGCACCATCATCAGCAGCAGCGAGCCCATCATCTGCAACACGCGGACCAGGATCCGCCGCAGTCGCATCAACGCGGCCAACTGCTCACCCGGGGTGCCGGTAAGCCCTCGCATCGAGACGATCCGCAGTCCCGCGATGGTGGCCCCGGCCGGCAACCCCCCGAGTACGACGAGCGACACGAACGTCATCGAACGCCAGCCGAAGTCACTGCCCAGGATCGCCTGCGTGGTGACCACGGCACCGGCCACCAGCACGAGGAAGGCGGCCAGCGACGGGACGACCCGGGATACCGGCACCGGCTGGATCCGCTGCAGGTCGTGCCAACGCGCCACCCCGGAGCCGATCGTCGATCCGCTGAGCGCGCCGAGCACCCCGGCGGCGGTCGCCCACAACAGCCACTTCGAGTGGTACGGGGGCAGCTGACGGTCCGGGTTCGTGTAGGCGACGCCGAACGCGACCGCCGCGCCGGCCAGCATCATCAGCGTACGCACCACACGCGGCCAGCCGACGAGACCCAGCGGACGCGGTGAGGTCGCCGGCGGAGCGGAGGGCGGAACGGGCGGTGCAGCGGTGTGCGTGGAAGGGGTGGGCGTCGACGCGGCGAGCGGCGTCTCCACGGCGGTCATGGCAGGGAACTTTAGAGTATTTCCCGGATCGGCCACGCTCCCGTGCCGACCCGGCGACACGCCGGGATCGACCTACCGGTCGGCTCCGCGCAGCTCGCGAATCAACGGATCGGCGCCGTCACCGAGGTTGTCGACGAGGGTGGCCGGTGCGCGCATGTGCCACGCGTCGGTGACGAGTTCCCGCAGCCGCGCGACATCGACCCGCGTCAGCCGCAGCATCACCAGCGGCAGGCCGTCGTAGGCCGGTGTGGTGAAGAAGAGGTCCGGCTCACCGAGCAGCAGCGCCTGCTTCTCGGCCTCGTCGCCGACGTACAGCACCGCGATGTCGGTCCGGATCACCCGCGGCCCGTCGGGTCTGCGCTCCGGGTATGACCAGACGAAGCCCTTGTCCGCGACCCGGAAGTCGAAGCCGGCGCTGTCGATCTCGACCACGTGGGGCAGGGCGAGCGCCAGACGACGCACGTCCTCGGCGTCAGCCACCGCACCCACCCCCGGAACCCGACTCGCACATGGGCACAGGCTAGCCCGCCCCACCGACAGCAGAGTGTCCGCCAGGCCCGTCCGACGGCTCAGGGGCGCCGGCCGTCAGCCGGGTGGTGTGCCGGAACCCGACTCCGATCCGGCGAGGTTGGCGCTGTTCACGCGTGTCGAGTACTCCTGATCCGTCCGCCCTGCGGCCAGCCCACGCGGTTATCCGGCACGCGGCAGTAGCCGCGACGCCCCGGCCCGTCCACCGCCGATGCTCGCGTCCGGGAGCGCGCCGGTCCGGACGTACTGGCAGGATCTCCCGGATGGAGACCGTGCTGCCGCCCGGGGTCGCGGCCATCCTCGGCCGGGCCCGCCGGGTCGTCGTCTTCACCGGTGCCGGAATCTCGGCCGAGAGCGGTGTGCCGACATTCCGGGACGATCTGACCGGGTTGTGGGCCCGCTTCGACGCCGAACGGCTCGCCACGCCGGAGGCGTTCCACGCCGATCCGGATCTGGTCTGGGGCTGGTACGAGTGGCGGCGGGCCCGGGTCCGTCGAGCCGGGCCGAATGCCGGCCACCTGGCCGTGGCCACCATCGAAGCCCGTCTCCCCGGCAGCGTTGTGATCACCCAGAATGTCGACGACCTGCACGAACGGGCCGGCTCCCGGGCTCCGGTCCACCTGCACGGCAGTCTCTTCGCGCCGCGCTGTGTGGCGGAGGCCGGGCATCCGGCGGCCCTGCCGGAGGCCGGGGACGGCCAGGACACCGATCCGGGTGACGGTCGCCTGCTGCCGCCACCGCGGTGTGTCCACTGCGGAGCGCTCGTCCGTCCCGGCGTGGTGTGGTTCGGCGAGGCCCTGCCCGAGGCGGCGTTGACCGCGGCGGTCGAGGCGGCCGCCGCCTGCGACGTGCTGCTGACGGTGGGCACCTCCGGCGTCATCCATCCGGCGGCCGAGATCCCCCGGATCGCGGCGCGCCGCGGCGCCACGGTGATCCAGGTCAACCCGGAGCCGACTCCGCTCGATCCCGTCTGCGCCGTCAATCTGCGCGGGTCCGCCGCACAGGTGCTCCCCGCCCTGGTCGACGCCGCCTGGGGAGTCGACGAGCGGAGGTGAGGCGTGCCGGGCGGGGGCCCGTGGACGCTCCCGGTCGGCACGCGCGTCGGTCCACGCGGTGCCGGCGACCCGTACGGACGCGTCACCAAAGCACGTTCTCGACCGGTATGGCCGGTAGATCCGGGTTTTACGCGCTGGAGCCTGGGCAATCGGACGAAATCGACGAGGGGTGGGCGGTCCCTGACGGTGGTCGACCTTCGCGGAAGGAAGTGGCAGATGATCGGGCCGGTCCAATTGATGATCATTGGATTCGACGGGCGACAGATCCCCGCTCCCCTCCTGGAGAAGTTGCACACGTTGCGGGCCGAACCCGCCGTACACATCCTCGACGCCCTCGCCGCGCACAAGAACCGGGACGGCACCATCGAGACGGAGGGGGTCCCGGACCTGCTCCCCGACCCCGCGCACGAGCCCGGCGCCATCCTCGACCGGCTGATGGCCAGAGCGGGAGCCGCCGGGACCATGGGCCAGACCTCGAACACCGGGCCCAGCTACCTGTTCCGCAGCGACGCCCTACCCGATCCTCGGACGGCCGCCAGCGGCACCAGCTCCCTGGCCCTCCTCCTGGAGCACCGGTGGGCCGCCCCGCTGCGCGACGCCGCCACCGAGGTCGACGCCTATCCCATCGACACGGGGTGGCTCGGCCAGAACACGTTGACGGAGGTCGGGCTGTTGCCGGACCGTCAGGGATGGCGCCCCGGTAGCTCGGTCCGGTCTCCGGCGCCCGGCTGAGCGGCGGCGGCCAACCGGGCGAAACCCTCGCGCAGACTGACCCGGGGTGACCAGCCCAGCGCCTCCCGGGTCCGACGCTGGTCGAACCAGTGCGCGGTGGACAACTGCTCGGCAAGGAACCGGGTCATCGGCGGTTCGTCGGTGCGCCGCAACGCCGACCAGAGACGCTCGACGACCACACCGCCGGTCCGGGCCACCGCGACCGGCACCCGCAGCCGTGGTGACGGCGCCCCGGCGGCGGCGCAGATCCGGTCGACCAGTTCGGCCACCGTCCGCGGCTCCCCGTTCGACACCACGAAGGCCTGTCCGTGCACGCCGTCCTCGGCGGCCCGGTCGAGCGCGGCGACCAGGGCGTCGGCGGCGTTGTCGACGTACGTGGTGTCGATCAGGGCGGTGCCCTGGCCGACCAGGGCCAGCCGGCCGGACCGGGCGCGTTCGATGATCCGGGCGACCAGCTGGGTGTCGCCCGGTCCCCAGACGAGATGTGGGCGAACCGCCACGACGGCGAGATCGGGCGAGTCGGCAGCCAACGCGAGCAGTTCGGCCGAGGCCTTGCTGCGGGCGTAGTTGCCCCGGGCCCGGTCCGGGTCGGCCGGGTCGGCACCGACCCCGACCAGGCCGGCACCGTGGTGGGCGACCGACGGGGAGGAGACGTGCACGAACCGCGCCACGCCGGCCCCCCGGGCGGCCTCGAGCAGCACCGCGGTGCCGCCGATGTTGGCCCGCTCGAACAGCTCCCAGGCCCCGGTCATCGACACCTTCGCGGCCAGGTGGACCACCGCGTCGACCCCGCTGACGGCCGCCCGTACGACGGCCGGGTCGGTGATGTCGCCACGCCGTTCGTCAACACCGCCCAGCCCGGCGGACCGGCGTTGCAGGACCCGGACCTCGTCGCCCCGGCGCAGCAGGGCGGTCGCGACGGCGCGGCCGAGCATGCCGCTGGCACCGGTGACCAGGACCCTCACCATCCGCCGATCCTCCCACCGGCGAGTATCCGTTCCGCCCAGCGACTAAGCCGGGAGCGGTCGATCTTGGAGTTGTGCCGGATGTCGGTGGGCAGCGACGGCACGACGAGCACCGCCGCGACCGGTGGCGTGGTCACCGCGCGTACCGCGTCGGCGAGTTCGCGGCTCGCCAGTCCCGGCCGACGTACCGGGGGCCGGGTCTCGGCGACGACCACCACCTGCGCCACACCGCGTGGACCCACCCCGACCGCCGCCGCCCGGGCGATCTGCGGCAACGACTCCACCTGCTGCTCGATCCCCACCGGGGTGAGGACGCCGTCCGCGGTGACGATCACGTGCGCCAGCCGGCCCTGGACCCAGAGCCGGCCGTCCGGGTCGAGGTGTCCGACGTCGCCGGTGCGGTGCCAGCCCGGGTTCCGGGAGCTGGCCCGCTCGGTGAGCCAGAGATTGTCGTACCGGTCCTTGACGTGTGCGGCGCTGACCATGATCTCGCCGGTCCGTCCGGGTTCGGCGCCCGGCTCGGCGGCGGGCTCACCGGTGCCGTCGAGCGGGGCGACCGCCACCCGCACGCCGGGCAGCGGCCGCCCGACGCAGACCCCGTCACCCGGCCCGGCGTCGACGATCTCGTCAAGGGTGATGTCGGTGATCGGCAGTGCCTCGGTCATCCCGTACGGGGTGTGCGGCTGGGCGGCGGGCATCAGCGTCCGCGCCTGGGCGAGCAGCGGGGCGGGCACCGGCGCACCGGCGCTGAACAGCAGCCGGACCCCCGCCAGCGCGGCACGGTGCCGGGGTTCCAGCAGGTCGCCGGTGTCGACCACGTTGCGCAGCGCGGCCGGTGAGGCGAACACCGCGGAGGCGTCGACGGTGGCCGCGGCCTCGGCGAGCGCCGCGGCGGTCAACGTCCGGGGTGCGGTCACGGTCATGTCCGGGATCGCCGAAGGAACGCCGAGGGCCGGTCCGAAGAGCGCGAACGGCGCGAACGCCGCCACGATCCCGCCCTCGGCGGCCAGCCCGAGGCCGGCGAGCGCGTCCCGCATCGCGGCGAGCTGACGGTGGGTGTAGACGGCGCCCTTCGCCGGCCCGGTGGAGCCGGAGGTGAAAAGCACCGCCGCGTCGTCGTCCGGCTTCGGCGCGGATACGGGCACGAGCGACACTGCCCGCTCGTTCGCGCCGAGTCGGGCGAGTCTGCCCAGGGTCAACGCGCCGAGGGCGGCGGCGCCGGGCCCGGCCCCGAGACGGCGTCCCGGCCAGCGCAGGACCCGGGCGACGGCGAGTCCGGGGCCGATCGCGATGAGGTGCGCGGGAGCGGCCCCCCGGAGGGCCCGGTTCATGCCGGCCAGTCCCAGCCCCGGGTCGGCGACCACGATCACCGCGCCGATGCGCAGACAGGCGTAGACGGCGGCGGTCAGGTCGGCGCCGGGCGGCACCAGCAACGCCACCCGGTCGCCGGGGCGTACCCCGGAGGCGGACAGTCCGGCGGCGATCTCCCGGATCCGCCGCCACAGCAGCGACCAGCTCACCCGCCGGCCGCCCCGGGCCAGCTCGACCAGTGCGGTGGAACGGTCGTCGGCGCGCTCCTCCAGCGACGCCCACAGTGGACGCCACAACGGCGGCTCCGGTGCCGACTCCGGCGTCGGGTCCACGGTCGTCACCGGCGCCCACGGCGTGGCCGGGCCGGGATCCGCCGACGGCGCGGACTGCCCCAGGTCGGTCACCCACTGTTCGACGGCGCCGGCGACGTCGGCATCCTCGGCGAGCAGGTGTCCCGCACCCTCGAACCGGTGCAGCCGGGCGTGCGGCAGCCGTTCGCGCAGATCGCGCAGGTGGGCGGCGCCGAAGACCGGGTCGCGTGGCCCCCACAGCAGCAGCGCCGGCACCTCGGCCAACCGGTCCAGGCCCTCCGCGACCGCCACCAGGGTGGACCAGCTCGGGTGCTCCGGGGTGAGCGGGATGTCCGCGACGAAACCGCCGATCGCCGCCCGACGGTCCGGCGACCGGTACGGGGCGAGGTAGCCGTCACGGACCGGCGCCGGCAGCCACGGATTCGCCAACCCGAGCGTGGCCAGCAGGAAAGTCGGAGTCGCCACCGTCACCGCCGGCAGGATTCCGGGCAACCGGGCCAGCCGGATCAGCGCCGGGGCCGGGGAGCCGCTCGGCTGGTGCACCGCCGTGTTCGTCAGCACCACGCCACGGAGCTGGTCGCGGTGCCGCAGCGCCCAGCCGAGCGAGATGGCGCCGCCCCAGTCGTGCCCGACGGTCACGACCGGACCGGTCAGGCCCAGGGCGTCGGTGACCGTACCGAGGTCGGCGATCCGCTGCGCCAGTGGGCGTACGGTGCCGGTGCGCTCGGAGAACCCCATGTCCAGGTGGTCGACGGCGACCACCCGCCAGGGCGGCGCCCCGGGTCGGCCGAACCGGGCCAGCAGGTGTCGCCACAGGTACGACCAGGTGGGATTGCCGTGCACACAGAGCAACGTGCCCGCGTACCGACCGTGGTCACCGGTCTCCGTGCCGGCGCTGTCCAGGACATGCCAGGTACGGCGTACGCCCTGGCTGTCCGGTGCGGTGACCGACCGGGACCAGGCCGGGTCCAGACCGGGCAGCGGGCCCGGTCCCCACTGCTCCGGGCCGCTCACCACACGATCTCCAGGGCGCAGGTGTTGAGGCCGGAGCCGACGCCCATGCACAACACCCGCTCACCCGCGCTGAGCGAGTCGACGCTCTGCGCCAGAGTCAGCGGCAGCGACGCCGGCCCGACGTTGCCGAGCAGCGGGAACGTCACCGGCACCCGGGCCGGGTCGAGACCGAGCCGGTCGACGACACCACTGGTGTGGGCCACCGAGACCTGGTGCATCACGTACAGGTCCATGTCCTGCCAGTCCCATGCGCCGACGTGCGCCCAGGTCGCCTCCGCCAACTCCAGACCGGCGTCGAGCAGGCCCTTCGCGTCGGTACGCATCCTCGTGTTGTCCCCGACGCACAGCTCGTGGTGTTGGGTGGCCGCCCGACCCACGCCGCCGACCAGGCGGTGGCCGTCCGGGTGGGCGTCCGCGGCGGCCAGCACCATGGCCGCCGCGCCTGAGCCGAGGGTCAACGTGGCGAACTGGTCCCGGATGTCCCGCCGGGTCGTCTCCGGACGGCGTAGCCGCTCGATGGTCGCCTCCTGTGCCTGCCGGGAGCTCTCCCCGGCCACGACCAGCGCGTACCGGATCTGCCCGGCGTCGATCATGTTGGCGGCGACCTGCATGCCGTTGACGAACCCGAGGCAGGCGTTGGCGATGTCGAAGTTCAACGCCGTCTGCGGCAGACCCAGCGCGTGGTGGACGGCCACCGCCGTAGACGGTTCCAGATGCGCCCGGGACACCGAGGTGTTGATCAGCAGCCCGACGTCGCGCGGGTCGACGCCCGCCTCCGACAGCGCCTTCGCCCCCGCGGTCGCCGCCGCGTCGACGAAGCTGACGTCGTCCGACCACCAACGCCGTTCCCGGATGCCGGCGATTCGCTGGAGCATGCCCCGGCGCAGCCGCAGCCGTTCGAGGGTTCCGCTCAACTCGTCGTCGATCTGGTCGGAGGTCACCACCACCGGTGCCTCCAGCGCTGTCACCGACAGCACCGCCGTGTTGTCGTAGCGGTACTCAGCGTTACCGTCCGTCATCCAGCCCCCGTCCCTCGCCCACCCCGAAGGCTCGAAGTTATCCACTCCGGCCGTCACCCACCAATGATCATGGAGGTCAGCGGCGAGCATCACGGCACCCCCACATCCGCGACGGACGGCGTCGAGTGGGTCCGCAGGCCCCCGGATGGCCGGTACGAGCAGCCGAAAATCCACGTCCGCCACGTTTGCCCGGCAGCGATCCAGGTACTCGTCGAGGATGTCCGAGGTCGACATCGCCGACTACGGCCTCCTCTCCGACTGCGGCTCCGCCGCGCTGGTCAGCCGGGACGGGTCCATCGACTGGTGGTGTCCGGGCCGGTTCGACGCCCCGTCGGTCTTCGCCCGGCTGCTCGACGCCGACGGCGGGCACTGGTCGCTCGGCCCGGTGAGCCGGTCGGACCGGCGGACCGAGCGGGCGTACCTGGACGACTCACTGGTGCTACGGACCGTGCACCGCGGCGCCGACGGGGTCGTCGCGGTCAGCGAGGGACTCGTCACGGAACCCGGAGCACGTGGACACGGGGCTGCCGGGGCGGGCCCTCCGGCCGATACCATCGCCCGGTGACCGAGCCGACCCCGCCGACCCCGGCCGAGGTGGATTTCGCGCCGCCGTCCCTGGGCATCACCCCGCTGTCCCGGATCCGGCTCGACGAGCTGCTCCAGGAGATGCTGGACCGGGTCGGCGAGGTGCTCACCAGCCGGGAACGACTGCGTGCGCTCCTGGACGCGGTGGTCGGCATCAGCACCGACCTGGACCTGCACAGCACACTGGACCGGATCGTGGTCGCGGCCTGCCGGCTCGCCGGCGCCCGGTACGGCGCACTCGGCATCATCGGACCGGACCGCCAGCTGACCGACTTCATCACGCACGGCGTCGACGCCGAGGCCCGGC
Source organism: Plantactinospora sp. B24E8 (assembly GCF_039871735.1). NCBI lineage: Bacteria > Bacillati > Actinomycetota > Actinomycetes > Micromonosporales > Micromonosporaceae > Plantactinospora > Plantactinospora sp. B24E8. The sequence goes on along the minus strand of NZ_JBDPMH010000020.1, from coordinate 81,976 downwards.
GCCGGATCGGCGACCTGCCGCACGGGCGAGGAGTGCTCGGCCTGCTGATCGCCGACCCCCGTCCGGTACGGATGCCCGACATCACCCGGCATCCGCAGTCGTACGGCTTCCCGCCCAACCACCCGCCGATGCACAGCTTCCTCGGCGTGCCGATCCGCATCCGGGACCAGGTGTTCGGCAACCTCTACCTGGCCGAGAAGCAGGGTGCGGCGGAGTTCACCGACGACGACGAGGAGATCGTCGTGGCCCTCGCCGCCGCCGCCGGAGTGATCATCGAGAACGCCCGCCTGTTCGCCGTCGCCCACCGGCGTGAACGGTGGCTGGCCGCCGCCGCCGAGATCACCGGCGTGCTGCTGGGTGAGGTACGCCGCACCGACGCACTGCGGCTGATCGCCCGCCGGGCCCGGGAGGTCGCCGAGGCCGAACTGGCCCTCGTGCTGCTCTACGACGACACGACCGGACAGCTCACGGTCGAGGTCGCGGACGGCCGGGGCGCCGACGACCTGGCCGGTACGGTGCTGGCCGCCGCCGACACCGACCTCGTCGAACCGGTGACCCGACGTCGACAGGCCGTGCTGGAGAGCCTGGCCAAGGCCGCCCCCTGGCCCGCCCCGGTCGGCACCGGTCCGGCGGTGATCTCACCACTGACCGCCGGCGACACCCTGCACGGCGTGCTCGTCATCGCCTACCCGTCCGGACAGCGGATCGGTACCGACGCCGAGGACACCCTGCTGGCGACGTTCGCCGGACAGGCGGCGCTGGCCCTGGAACGGGCCCGGGCGCAGGAGGAACGGGAACTGCTGGTGGTCCTGGAGGACCGTGAGCGGATCGCCCGCGACCTGCACGACGTGGTGATCCAGCGACTGTTCGCGATGGGTCTGCAGCTCCAGACGGTGGCACCACTGGCCGGCCGGCCGGACGTACGGCAGCGGCTCAGCGGCACCGTCGACGACCTCGACTCCACCATCCGGGACATCCGGCGGGCGATCTTCGAGCTGCGTACCCCGATGAGCGCCGCGCTCCGGACCGAGATCCGGGACCTGGTCGCCGGCTTCACCGAGGCGCTCGGGTTCCGGCCAGGGCTGGAGATGTCCGGCCCGGTGGACAGCGCGGTACCCGACCGGTTGCGGCCCGACCTGCTCGCGGTGCTCGGCGAGGCACTGTCGAACGTGGTCCGGCACGCCCGGGCGACCCGGGTCACGGTCTTCGTCGAGGCGCACGACGGCGAGCTGACCGTCCGGGTGGCCGACGACGGGGTGGGCACCGATCCGGCGGGGGCCCGGGGCGGCCTGGTCAACCTGCGGGAACGAGCCGAAACCCACGGCGGCACCTTCGACGTGGGACGGGGTGAGCCGACCGGGACGACGGTCGTCTGGCGGGTGCCACTGCGGGACTGAGTCCGCAGCCGTCCGTCCCGGGGAACGGACGGCTGCGCAACGGACCGGTGCCGGGCGGACGGTGAGGTCGGCCGGGTCAGTGCCGCTCGCCGAGCAGCCGGGTGGCCAGCACCGCCGCCTGGGTACGCCGTTCCAGGCCGAGCTTGGCGAGCAGGCTGGAGACGTAGTTCTTCACGGTCTTCTCGGCCAGGAACATCTTCCCGGCGATCTCACGGTTGGTGAGCCCCTCCGCGACGTACTCCAGGATCCGGCGCTCCTGTTCGGTCAGCGACTGGAACTCGGTGGGCTGCTCGACACCGTTACGGATCCGATCGAGCACCCGGGCGGTGACCGCCGGATCCAACAGCGACTGACCGGCCGCCACCCGGCGGACCGCGTCGACCAGGTCGGTACCGCGGATCTGCTTGAGCACGTATCCGGCCGCCCCGGCCATGATCGCCGCGAACAGCGCCTCGTCGTCCTCGTACGAGGTCAGGACCAGGCCCTTGATCGTGGAATCGACCGCCCGCACGTCCCGGCACACGTCGATGCCGTTGCCGTCCGGCAGGCGGGCGTCCAGGATCGCCACGTCCGGGCGCAGCGCCGGGATCCGCCGCGTCGCCTCCTGGGCGGAGCCGGACTCGCCGACCACCTCGATATCACCGTCGCTCTGCAGCAGCTCGGCCAGGCCGCGCCGGACCACCTCGTGGTCGTCGAGCAGGAACACACGAATCACCCCTCGTTCCTACCCGCCTTCGGCCCGGTCCGACAGGGCCGAAGGTCCCGAGTCGGAAATTCCGGCCTCCGTACGGCAGGCCCACGTCGGTGCCGATGACCTGGAACGGAAACATCGGGGATCCGCCCCGGACGACCACCGGACAAACCTGCGACCGGCCCCCACGGGATCGCCCGACGGAGCACGGATTCGCGTTGCTGGATATCTTTGGTAGCCTCGACGCGGGAGCCCCAGCCATCGGAGGGGGCGCGGCCGTACCGCCTGCAGTGCCTCACCGCCCTGCAGCGCCGTACCGCCTGCGCTTCCGAATTCCTTTTGTTGATCGGCGTATGTCTCCTCGCGGGGCCGGGCATCCCGTCGAGTGACCCGCGCCGGCAAAACGCTGGAGCGTAGATGAACGTCGCACGAACGGCCCGCCGTCTGATACTCGGTACGGTCGCCGTCCTGGTCACCGGGTTCACGATGGTCGTCGTCAACCACGCCGGCCCGGCCTCGGCGCACGGTTCCGTCACCAACCCGCCGTCCCGGAACTACGGGTGCTGGGAACGCTGGGGTGACGACCACCTCAACCCCAACATGGCGCAGACCGACCCGATGTGTGCCCAGGCCTGGCAGGCCAACCCGAACACGATGTGGAACTGGAACGGCCTGTTCCGCGAGAACGTCGGCGGCAACCACCAGGCCGCTGTCCCGGACGGGCAACTGTGCAGTGGCGGTCGCACCCAGGGCGGGCTGTACGCCTCGCTCGACGCGGTCGGCGCCTGGGTCGCCAAGCCGATGCCGAACAACTTCACCCTGACCCTCACCGACGGCGCCCGACACGGCGCCGACTACCTGCTGATCTACATCACCAAGCAGGGCTTCGACCCCACCCGCCAGCCGCTCACCTGGGGCAGCCTGGACCTGGTGCTACGTACCGGCAGCTACCCGACCACCGGTCTGTACGAGGCCCAGGTGAACGCGGGCAACCGCACCGGTCGGCACGTCATCTACACGATCTGGCAGGCGAGCCACCTCGACCAGCCGTACTACCTGTGCAGTGACGTCACCTTCGGCGGTGGCGGCGACCCGACGAACCCGCCGCCCACCACGCCGCCGCCGACGAACCCGCCGCCCACCACCCCGCCGCCCACCACTCCGCCCGCCGGTAACGGTGGCTGCTCCGCGACGTACGCGAAGACGAGCGAGTGGTCCGGAGGCTTCGGCGCCCAGGTCACCGTACGGGCCGGGAACGCCGCCATCTCCGGGTGGCGGGTGAGCTGGAGCTGGCCCAACGGCCAGACCATCACCAGTTCGTGGAACGCGTCGATCACCTCGAGCGGATCGTCGGTCACCGCCGCGAACGCCGGTCACAACGGCAGGCTGAGCGCCAACGCCTCGACCAGCTTCGGCTTCAACGGCTCCTGGAACGGCACGAACGCCGCACCGACGCTTACCTGTACGGCAAGCTGACAGTTGACCCGGACGGGGGTGGCACCCCGGGTGCCACCCCCGTCGACTGTCCCGGAGGACGGGGCCCGGAGACCGGAACCGCGGCCGGGTCTGGAGGCGGTCTCGCCACGGCGGCGCACCGCGGAGGGGGTCCGGAAGCGGCGTCGGCCCCACCGGCCCGAGGCCCAGGTCGTCGCGTCGCCGTTCGGCCGACCGGCGGGTCAGGGCCCGCCCCTGGTCGGCGGTGGCCGCAGTAGGCGGAACTCGTTGCCGTCGGGGCCGGCGAGCACGTGTCAGGCCCAGCCGTCCTCCTCGACGGGGCTGTCCGTCACGCACCGCGCCCCCAGGGACGTCAGCGGGCCACCTCCGCGTCCTGGTCCGGCACCCGCAGGTCGAGATGCATCCGGTTCTTGCGCGCCTTCGGCTCGGGGTCATAAAGGAATAATCGTGAGGACCGCCTGCCGGTAGCCCGCTCTCGATTCCGGTTGGGACGGCTACCGCAGGCGGGCCGAGCTTTTCAGGCTCCGTGCGGTGAGTTCGATGAGCGTTGTTTTTCTTGCAGGGGAGCCTCCCAGGTGGCGGTGATGTCGCGGGCGACATCACGTAGGAGGTCGATGAGCATGTCTGCGAGTGGCGTGAGGCTGGCGTCGGTTTTGGTCACGGCGTAGAGCTGGCGGTAGGGCCTGGGGTGGGCCAGTTCGCGATGGGTGGTGCCAGGTGCATGGGTTAGGGCCAGGCGCGAGACCAGGGCCACTGCGATACCTGTGCCGACGAGGGCCTGGGCGACGTCGTAGGACTCGGTCTCGAACCGCACGGTGGGAGTGAAGCCGGCCTCGCGGGCAGCGTCGTGGAACTGTTCGCGGGCGGCATGGCCGGCCAGGATCGAAACCCACGATTCGTCGCGCAGTTGTTCCAGGTGGAGTTCGGTGTCCGCGGGCTGCCCGGTGGCCAGTGGATGGTCATCGGGGAGAACCACGACCATCGGGTCCAACAGGAGCGAGTGGGCCCGTACGTGTGTGGGCGGCGCGAGCGGCGTGCCCCAGGACGCGACGATGGCCACGTCCAGGCGCCCCGCGCTGATCTCGTCCGCTCCGCGTCCGGACACCACGTCTATGACGGAGACGTCGGCGTCCGGATGGCGGTGTCGCAGAGTCGTCAGGGCCGGTGGCAGCAGGTGCACGGCGGCCGCCTGGAACGTCCCGATCCGCAGACGGAGCGAGAGGTGGCCGAGCAGCGCGGCCAGTTCCGCCTCGGCCCTGTCCGATGCCTCCTCCACAGTTCGACCGTGGGAGGCGAGCAGCGCACCGGCCGCAGTGAGCGTTGCTCCGCGAGGACCACGGATGACCAGGGGCACCTGCCAGTCGCGCTCGGCCTTGGCCACCTGCTGGGTGACCGCCGCGGGCGTGAGTTGGAGTGCGTGAGCCGCCGCCGTCAGGGAGCCGTGCCGCTCGATCAACGCGAGAAGCCGCAACTGTCCCGGATCCACCAGCATTCACTAATCCTAACGCTACACCCTTCTCTTTTAACTTCTCTTAGGGGCACGAGACAGGAAGCCTGGTGGTACACCCATCGGCGCAATCCCGGGAAGGGGTTCCTTTCCATGCCCACGCATGTGCCCGTTTTCATCGCCACCACCTTGCTGCTGGCGATGCTGCCAGGCGCGAGCCAAGCCCTGATGATCCGGCAGGTTCTGGAAGGCGGCCAACGTACGCTCCGAGGCACGCTCGCGGGCAATGCCAGCGGCTTCCTGCTCTGGTCCACGGCCGCCGCGGCCGGGCTGTCCGCCGTCCTGCTGGCCAGCCCCACCGCGTACGCGGTGCTCCGGATCGCAGGCGGCATCGTGCTGATGGTTCTCGGGGTGAAGACGCTACGGACTGCGCTCACCACCGTCTCCACCCGCCCGCCCTACGAGGGCCGGCGCGGTACTGGCTTCGCGGGCGGATACCTCACCGGCCTGATCACCAACCTGGGCAACCCCAAGGCGGGCGTGTTCGCCGTCTCGGTGCTGCCCCAGTTCGTGACCGCGAAAGGCCCGGTGTTCCTGTCAACCGTCGCACTGGGGGCCCTGTGGGCGCTCGTCAGCGCCTCCTGGTACATGTTGCTCACCTGGGCCGTCAGCCGAGGGCGCGCCCTGGTATCGCAGCCGACCGTCCTACGGGGAATCAGCGTGACCACCGGCGTCGTCCTGCTGGGGTTGGGCGCTGCGGTGGCAGCAGGTGTCTGAATGCCGGTACTTCTTCCGGCGCCCGACCGCCCTAAACATTTCCCCGGCTTCGCCGTCCGCTCAGGCCCGGGGCCATGCGGGTATTCTGCCCGACGGCACTGGAGCGAGGAAGCCGATGACGTACGCCATGACACCGGACGGAACCCGCATCGCCTACCAGTTCCAGGGCCAGGGGGCGCCGCTGGTCCTGCTGGCGGGCCAGGCCAACAACCACCACTGGTGGGATGCGGTTCGTGCCGACTTCCATCCCGCTCGCAGCACCCTCACGCTCGACTATCGCGGCACCGGCGACAGCGACAAGCCCGACACCCCCTGCAGCACCGAACTGTTCGCCCAGGACGTCATCGCAGTCCTCGACGAACTCGGCATCGACCGGGCCGATGTCTACGGCACGTCCATGGGCGGACGAGTGGCCCAGCAGATCGCGGCCCGCCACCCCCACCGGGTAGGCGCCCTGGTTCTCGGCTGCACCTCACCCGGCGGCCCGCACAGCGTCGAACGCGGCAACGACGTCCGCCAAGCCCTGACCCAACCTCAGCCTCGAGCCGCGCGACAGGCCCTGCTGGAGCTGATGTACACCCCTCGATGGCTCGCCGCCCATCCCGGCCCGTACCACACCCTCGGCGACCCTCACATGCCTGCCCACGCTCGGCGCCACCACCTCGCGGCCAGCAACCAGCACAACGCCTGGGACCTCCTGCCGGACATCAGCGCCCCCACCCTGGTCGTCCACGGAAGCGACGACCTGCTCAACCCCACCGCCAACGCACCCCTGCTCGCCGACCGCATCCCCGACGCCCGACTGCACCTGGTCCCGAATGGTCGGCACGCCTACTTCGAGGAGTGCCGCGCCCACGCCAGCCCTCTGGTCCTGGACTTCCTCACCACCGCGCACAAGCCGTAAGAACAGCGCAGCCGATACTCGGACTGAACCAGCGCGCTGACCTGCCAAGGCATCACGCGATCAACCGCGTGCCGGCCACCGCCGCAGACATGAAATTAGTTCTTGGTTCGTCACGTTTCCCCTCGGAAAACCGCGGCAACAGCAACTCGACGCCGTCCCCGTCGGCGGGTAGCAGGCGCCGGTAACGCCCCGACGAGAGTGGTTCGGCGACGTACCCGAGTACGACGGACCAGAACACCCCCGACCGGGCCAGGTCGGCACAGTCCAGAACCACCGCCAGGACAACGTCACTCCGCCCGCCGAAACGTGCCGGTCCGCCCGCCATGTCAGCAGGTTACGCGCGACCGTTAAGCGTGCCGTGCGGTCGTCGTCGCTTCCCCGCCGGTCAACCTCGGCACCACGATTGCCGGCGGTGTTTGCGGGTAGCCGTCGCCGGTGACCGGAGCGCGGAGGAAGGGGAACAACGGACGACACGGGTCGAAACAACGCGCCGGCCACGACGAGGAGCGGTTCGACGAGGCGCTGGAACGGCTGAACAAGCGGGGCCGGTGGCGGGTCGGACCCGGCTCCAGCAGCTCCAGGTCAAATCCCTGATCGCCATCCGGGCCGGGGTGGCGGCGGCGCTGGCCTGGGCCGCCGCCCGCTGGTTCACCGACATGCCGAGTCCGATCTTCGCCCCGGCCGCCGCGGTCGCCGTGATCACGTCGTCCCTCGGGCAACGGCTGGCGAACACGATCGAGCTGCTCGCCGGGGTGACGCTGGGCATCTTCGTCTCGGACCTGCTGATCGAGGTCACCGGCGTCGGCGTGTGGCAGACCGGCGTGGTCGTCGCGGCGGCCATCCTGGTGGCGCTGGCGCTCAGCATCTGGCTCATCGGGTCGGTGTGGCGGTGACGCAGGTGAGCACCCGGCCCTGCCCGCGATCCTCGATCGAACTGGTGGTGTCGAACCCCTGGGACCGCAGCAGCCGCTCGGTGGAGGTGAGGTTCGCTGCGGGGTGTACGGACGTGGGCCGCTCGCCGAACACGTAGAGCCGGCCGCCCGGTGCCAGCAGGCTGCGCATCCGGTCGATCTGCCGCGCCCCGGCACCCAGCCAGAACAGGTTGACGTTCACCGCGAAGATCTTGGTGAAGTACCGGTGCGGAAGGTCGACCGACTCGAACTCGGCACACCGGATCTCGGCCCTACCCGACCTGATGTGCCTCGCGTTACGTTCGGTCGCGAGCCGGGTCATCGTCGTCGCGCGGTCGATCGCGACGATCCGGCCGGTGGTGAGCCGGTCGGCGATCAGGGAGACGGCCACTCCGCGGCCGCACCCGATCTCCAACAGGAGGTCGTGGGGCGCGACGGCCATCGTCTGCACCGCCCAACGCTGCCGGTAGGTGGCGATCGGGGCCTGCGCTGGCACCCCCGGAGGCACAACGGGGTCGTCAACGACGAGACCCGGGTCATAAGTCGGCAAAGCACATCCCACAACGTCACTCGCCGGGCCGGGTTCCGCTCACCCATCCATAACACCTCGCGGAGGAGCCGGACGCACCGTGCCCTCCGTCACCAGACGGAGCGGAGGGGAGATACCCGGCCGGCGAGTCGCTACTCGTGGTTCCGGGCCGTTGCGCCGCTGAGCAACCGTACTCGAATCGGACGTTCGGCGCTCCCCTCGCCCTGCGGTCGACACCTCGACCCCGCCCATGCGCCACCATCGACCTGACCGGAGGTCGCGCTCGGGGCGTACCCGGAGATGGCCGGCAACCCGGCCGGTCAGGGCGGATGCCCGTTCGACGGAGCCCGCGCTGACGGATCGTCGCCGTGACCCCGCCCGTTGTCGGAAGCCCGTCCGCCCGCACCCGTGTGAGCCTTACAGTCACATTCTTCGATGTCCCGGATCCCGGCTCGACGGGGAGCCGCCGTGCGCCGCGGACACCATCGGGAGGAGACCTCATGCGCGGACGCAGATGGGCCACGCTCGTAGCGGCGGCCACCCTCGCACTGGGCGGTGTGCTCGGAGCGAGCGCCGCTCCGGCCGCCGCCGACCCGCCGGGCGGCACGCTTCGCGGCGTCTACTACGACGGCCAGTTCTGCAACAGCTACGGCAGCGAGGGCGCCCAGACCGGCCTCTGGAGCTGGTACTACTGCGAGTACCGCCAGTACAGCCCCACCGCCCCCGGCTTCTACTTCCTCTGGACCTTCACCTACTGAGCAGGCCCGGAGCCGTTCGGCCACCGCCGGGTCGACCCGGCGGTGGCCCACCCGAGGTCTCCGGCGACGCAGCCCGCGGCGCATCCGCCACATCCGCTCGCACCGTCCCTGCTGCCCGCCGACTCAGTCGCCGACCCGGGCCACCGGCCGGGCCTCCCCGGCCCGGGTCGGCAACCGGACGACAAAGCTGGCGCCCTGGCCGGGACGCCCCCGGGCCTCGATCGTGCCGCCGTGGCCGGTGACGACCTCGCGGAGCAGCGCCAACCCGAGGCCGGTGTGCCGGCGCCCGCTGCCGACACTGTGGAACGGGTCGAAGATCCGGTCGGTGGGGTCGAACCCGTGTCCGGTGTCGGTGACGACCAGCTCGGCAGCGTCGCCGACCCGACGCACGACCACCTCGATCCGCCCACCTGCGGGCGTGTGGGTCAGGGCGTTGGTCAGCAGTTCGCTGACCACCCGGCGCAGCGCGGAGGCGACACCGAGCACCGGCAACGGCACGTCGGAACGGTCCAGGGTCACCGTCACCCCCTGCTCGCCGGCGCGGTCCGTCTCGGCGAGCACCGCCATCTCGGCGAGCGCGGCCAAATCGACCGGATCGGCCGTGGGCCGGGCGTCCGGCAGTGCCGCCAGCCGCACCGAGAGCAGCAGGTCCTCGACAACCTCACCGAGCCGCCGGGTCGTACCGACCAGCCGGTCCAGCTCGTCGCGGTAGCCGGCCGGCACACCGGTGTTACCGGCCCGGCGGGCGAGCACCTGCGCCCGGGTGTGCACCTGGGCGATGGGCGTACGCAGTTCGTGGCTGACGTCGGCGATGAACCGGCGCTGCCGGGTGAGCGCCTCGGCCAGCGGCGCCACCGCGCGTCGGCCCAGCACCAGTCCACTGGCGACCGCGACCAGCAACCCGGCCGCCTCGGCCATGACGAGGGCGAGGAGCAGGTGCCGCCGGTCGGCGAGCTGGTAGCGGGCGTCGAAGATGGCCTGCACCACGTCGCCGTCCCGGGGCCGGGTCAGGACGAAGTAGACAGTGTTGTTGCGGGCGACCCTGGTCTCCCGGGCGGACCCGGTGGCGACGGTCGCGGCCAGCTCCTCGGTCAGCGGAAAACCCGCCGGCGGGGGGACCCGGCCGGTGACCAGTTCGCCGTCGTGGAGGACGAAGAGCCAGGTACAGCCGGGCGGGCCGGACGGGTCGCTGTGATCGGCGCTGTAGGCCAGCTCACGCGTGATCTGACGTTCCTGACCGCGGACCAGCATCCCGTAGGCGACCACGCCGACCGCGGTCACCAGCACGGTCACCGCGACCGCGACCAGCAGCCCGATCCGCCGACGGGCCCGGGCCACCACCGCCCGTTCGGCGGCGGCCCAGGACGTATCGGTCCGCGATCCCGCCCGCCGGTCCGGTCTCACAATTCACCAAGCCGGTAGCCGAGGCCGTGCACGGTTCGGATCGAGGTCCGGCCGAGCTTGCGACGCAGGTAGTACACGTAGGTGTCGACGAGCGACGGTGCGGCCGCCTCGTCGAAGACCCGACGGCGCAGCTCGGCCCGGGAGTGCACCACCCGGGGGCGGACGGCGAGGACCCGGAGCAGTTCGAACTCCCGAGCCGACAGCGCCACCCTGGACCCGTCGGGCAGCACGACGTCGCGCAGCGCGAGATCGAGCCGACCGAGCCCGATCGGCAGCGCGTCGGCGCCGTCCGAGGCACGTCGACACAGGGCCCGCAGCCGCGCGATCAGCTCGTCCAGGTCGAACGGCTTGATCAGGTAGTCGTCGGCGCCCGCATCCAACCCGGCGACCCGGTCGTCGACCGTACCGAGGGCGGTGAGCATCAGGGCCCGGGCGCCGACCGCCCGGGACCGCAGCCGGGCCAGCAGGTTGAGTCCGTCGATGGCCGGCAGCAGCCGGTCGATCACCATGAGGTCGTACGGCCGGGTGAGCCCGAAGTGCAGGCCCCGCTGCCCGTCCCGGGCCACGTCGACCAGGTAACCCTCGTCGGTCAGCACCTCGCTGAGCATGTCCGCGAGGTCCGCGTCGTCCTCCACCAGGAGTAGTCGAGGCACGACGGGTGACGGCGCGATTGCCTTGAGCACACCTCGAGAATGGCACACTCACCCGCACAGATAGACTGTGATAGATGTCTCTATGTCATGTCAGCACTCCGTTGAACCACTACCATCGGTTCCTTCGTGTCAAGCAGAGCGGGGGTCCTCGCCTCCCGCCGCGCGATCCACCGCAGCACCGGTGTGGTCATCAGCGTCGTGACGAGCGCGACCAGCACCAGGGCCGTGAACAGGGTCGAGTTGACGATCCCCGCCGCCAGGCCGACGTTGATCGCGATGAGCTGCATCAGCCCGCGGGCGTTCATCAGGGCGCCGATCCGCAGGGCCACCCCCTTCGGCTCGCCCCGCACCCGGGCCACCGCGAAGCAGGCGCCGAACTTGCCGACGATGGCCAGAACGACGCAACCCAGCGCGAAGAGCAACACCGACGGATCGCCGAGCAGCCCGAACTCGGTGTGCAGACCCGAGTAGGTGAAGAAGAGCGGTAGGAAGGCGATCTGGCAGACCGGCGTCACGGTGGCGACCATCCCGTCGGTGCGCTCGGTGTGCGGCATGATCGCACCGACCGCGAAGGCGCCGAAGACGGCGTACAGGCCGATCTCGTCGGTGTACCAGGCAACCGCGAAGAGGAGCGCGAACAGGCCGAGCAGCCGGGACTGGTCGCCGAGTCGGTCGCTGCCGACCAGCGCGGCCGCCAGCCGCCGGCCGACGAACCAGAGCAGCAGCCCGAACAGCACCGCCCCGCCGACCGTGACCAGCGCCGGCCCCGGCCGGCCCGAGGCGGTGGCGAGGACCACGGCCAGCAGGATCCAGGCGACGAGGTCGTCGAGCGCGCCGCTGGCCAGGGCGAGCGAGCCGTACCGCGTACCGGCGTGTCCGCCCTCGGTGATGATCCGGGCCAGCATCGGAAAGGCGGTGATGGCCAGCGCGACCCCGACGAAGGCTGCCGTCACGCCGAGGGAGGCGCCGTCGGCCACGACCGGGGCGTGCGCGGCGGTGGCGAGCACCAGCAGCACCCCGAGGCCGAGCGGTACCACGATGCCGGCCAGCGACACCGCTCCGGCGGTGCCGGCCAGCCCGGTCACCCGGTGCGCGGTGAACGCGTACCCGGCCTGGAACATGAAGATGACCAGGCCGACCTGACCGACGATGTAGAGCACCGGATAGAGCGGTTCCGGAAACAACGCGTCCTGGACGTCGGGCGCCAGCAGGCCCAGCAGAGACGGCCCGAGCAGCACCCCGGCCACCATCTCGCTCACCACCGCCGGCTGGCCGACCTTGCCGAGCAGCCACGCCATCAGGCGGCAGAAAAGCAGGATCACCGCGACGGCGAGGAAGAACCGCGGTGCCAGCTCCACCGGACTCATCGCGTCCCGCCTCTGCCGACGGCCGCCACCGGACCAGTCGTGATCACTTCCGTACCTCCTCGAAGTAGGTGGCGCAGAGCCGTTGGCGTCGCGCGTCAACCACCATCCAGGTGCCGAGCACGAGCTGGACGAGGCTGCGCCAGACGTCGGCCCAGCGGTCGCCCAGCCGCATCGCCCACAGCCGGATCCGCCCCGGCGGTCGTACGCCGGCCGGGACGAGGAAACAGGGTCCCCGGTTGGGCAGTGACCGGGTGTGCCGGACGCTGGAGACCGGCGTGTAGCGGCGCAGCACCTCACGGACGACCGCCCGCATCATCACCGGCGCCACCCCGCGTGCCGGGCAGGCCCGGTTGGCGGTGACCCCGAACGGGACGAAGTGCGCGTCGCCCCGCCGCAGCGTCCGCCACCGGGCCGGGTCGAAGGTGTCGTCGGCGGCTGCGCCGGTGCGCTGGAAGGCGAGGTAGTTGAAGAGCAGCACCGACCCGACCGGGATGGTGACCTCGGCGTCGACCTCGATCGGTCCCGTGGTGATCCGGTGCGCGACCCCGAACAGCGGGTGCACCCGCAGCGTCTCGTCGATGACCCGGTCCAGGGCCCGGTCCCCCTCGCCGCCGACGTCGTCGAGGGTGGCCAGCAGTTCGCGCCGCGTCGACGGATGCTGGGCGATGGCGAGCAGCAGGTGCGCCATCGCCTCCGACATCTGGACGACCGCGGTGTTGAAGTACGTCCCCTGCAGGTACCAGACCGTCTCCTCGGCGGTGAACGGCGCTGGCAGGGTCACCGGAGCCGTACCGGCATCGACCCGCGCCCGCAGGTAGCGGCTGAGCCGGTCCCGGCGACCAAGGTGCCGCAGCCCGCAGCACTTGAGGGCGGTGACCACGTCGTCGGCGTTGGCCACGATCAGCGCCCGGGCCTCGGCCGGGCACGGTTCGGCGAAGACGAGTTCGAAGTAGACCTCGGCCCAGACCGGCATCATCAGGTCGCGCAGCCGTACCCGGCTGGGGCGGTCGGACGGCAGCTGGTCGAGCAGCCGGCGGGCCGCCGCCGCAGCCAGCTCGGTCGACCGGCGCGGGGGCACCGCGAGCACCTGTCGGGTCGTCCGGGCGACCGTACGGTAGCGCTCGCCCGGTTCGAGGTGTTCCTGGTGCAGCTGCGGGCCGGGCGCCAGCCAGTACCAGAAGAGGTCGGAGAGCCCGGCGCCCCGGCTGCGTCCGTTCGCCGCCGGATGGGCGTAGACCCGTTCGAAGTGTTCGGGGCCGACCAGCGGGCCCGGGATCGGGATCCCCTCGGTACCGTTCACCCGGGCGAAGATCCATTCCCGGAGCCGGACCACCGTCGGGGGCAGCCAGCGCGGCAGCAGCCACCCCACCACCACGGCGGCGACGGCGACCAGACCCCACGGAAGAACGCTCGGCCCGCTCATCCGGCCACCCCCGTGCGGAGCAGGTCCGGGGTGAGGTCGCCGGGACGGGCCGCGCCGGCGAGGGTCATCGCCCGGGCCAGGTCGGCGCGCAGCCAGTCGAGTACCTGCCGTACCCCGGCCTCGCCCCGGGTGGCGAGCCCCCAGACGACCGGCCGGCCCACCCCGACCGCGACGGCGCCGAGGGCCAGCGCGGTGAACACGTCGGTGCCCCGGCGGACACCACCGTCGAGCAGGACCGGGATCCGCCCCTCGACCGCGTCGACGACCGCTGGCAGCGCGTCGACGCTGGCCGGTACGCCGTCCAGCTGTCGCCCCCCGTGGTTGGAGACCAGGACGGCGTCGACCCCGTGCGCGACGGCCAGCCGGGCGTCGTCCGGGTGCAGGATGCCCTTCAGTACGACCGGCAGCCGGGTGATCCCGCGCAGCCAGTCGATCCGGGTCCAGTCGAGACGGTCGTCCATGACGATGTCCCGGACCCGTCCGGTCTCCGGATCGCGCATGTTCTCGCAGCACAGCCCGGGCGGCAGATCGAGGAACCCGTTGCGCAGGTCGCGCTCGCGCCGGCCGAACACCGGCGAGTCGACGCTGACCACCAGGGCCCGGCAGCCGGCGGCCTCGGCACGGCGGACCACCGACCGGGTGAACCCGAGGTCCGGCTGGGGATAGAGCTGGAACCACAACCGGGCCCGCCGCCCGTCCGCGCCGGTCGCCGCGGCGACCGCCTCGATCGGCGTGGTGGCCGCCATGCTCACCACCATGACCGTGTCGGCGGCGGCGACCGCGCGGGCGCATCCCGCCTCCCCGTCGGGATGCGCCAACCGGTGGAAGGCGGTCGGGGCGACCAGCACCGGCAGGGCGAGGTCGTCGCCGAGCAGCCGGGTCCGCAGGTCGCGTGCGCCTCCGCCGCGCAACACCCGGGGCAGGATCCGGTACGCGTCGAAGGCGGCCTCGTTGGCCCGCAGGGTGCGCTCGTCCCCGGCCCCACCGGCGAAGAAGTCCCAGTGGGCCGGGTCGAGCCGGCGTTGCGCCTCGGCTCGCAGGTCGTTGAGGTTCACCAGGGGGCCCGCGCCGGCCGTGGGTGAATGACGCGGGCCCACCCGGTCCGCCACCGGGGGCACGACTCAGCCCACGGCGCCGTCTAGGCAGCGGTCCAGGAAGGCGACCAGTGGTGTCCGGTGCACGTCCGGCCGGTTCCACCGGTTCTCCAGGTTCTCCGCCAGGTGGTGGGCCGCGACCACCCGGCCGTCGCGGTGGTACCGGACCACCGGGTGCAGGTACGCGGCGTCGTGCGCCTGGCCCGCCACGTCCTGGGCGACCCGGCGCACCGAGACGTCGAACGGGTCGACCCGGTCGTGCTCCGGGCCGTACTCCAGGGTGACGACGAAGGCGTGCTCGACCGGATGGTCCACGGTGGTCAGGCCGATCCCGGTGAGGTAGTCGACCGGCACCTCCTCGTGGTACCGGGCCTCCGACCCGGCCACCGTCAGGACGTCGGCGAGCACCCCGAACTGCTGCCACAGCCCGGAGCTGCGGTTGACCCGTTCGATGATCGCGTCGGCCATCGGCTCGCCGGCGACGTCGACCTTTCCGGCCGGCCACGGCTCGTCGTGGTACCGCCGTTCGAGGATGCGGTGCAGTGCGCGTACCCCGTACCGGAAGCCGTGGATGAAGCCGCTGGTCGAGCGTTTGAAGTCCCGCTGCTGGCTCAGTGTGCCGGCGAAGAAGAGGTCCGGTACGTTAACCGACTCCCACTCGGCCGTCTGGGCGGGGAACCGGTCGTTGATCGCCAGCGCCGGACGGCAGGTCCCGTCGAAGATCGACGCGTCGAACCGGAAGCCGGTGCAGAGCAGCACCCGGTCGTAGTGCAGTTCCCGGACGACCTCGTCGGCCCGGGAGAAGGCGAAGCTCACCCGGTAACCGTCCCCGTCGCGGACGATCTCGCGGACGTGCCCGTCGAGGATCGCGTTCGCCGACTTGAGCTGGTAGGTGTCGAGGAAGTTGTTGTTCACCGCCCGCAGGTGCCCGACGTAGTGGGTCCGCCAGGCCATCCGGACCGATCCGGGCCCCGCGACGTGAATCAGGGTGGTGGTCTCCATCAGGTTGTCGGCGGTCTCGAACGCCGAGTTGCCCTTGCCGATCACGAGGACCCGCTGGTCGAGGAAGTCCCGGGGGTCGACCGACATCTCGGTGTACCGTTCCGCGTGCCCGACGCCGGGAATCGGCGGGACATAGGGCTGCCCGACTCCGGTCGCCACCACCACCCGCCGGGCCCGGTAAACCGTGCCGGTCCCGTCGGTGACCGCGAAGCCGCCGCCCGCCGCCCGACTGACCCGGGTCACCCGGGTGCCGTACCGGACCCGTACCCCGGTCGCGGCGGCGAAGTCGGCCAGGTAGCGGACCATCTCGTCGGCGGGCGGGAAGTACCGCTCGGTGTAGCGGGTGAACCGCAGCGCCGGGTCCTCGCTGAGCAGCGAGTTCCAGTCCAGCCGCAGGTTCAGCTCGGGGTCGTCCGAGCCGGTGTGCGGCTTGTTGATCGAGATCAGTTGCCGGTGTCGGGGAAACCGGGTGAAGAACGCGCCCGGGCCGTCGGCGGACTCCAGTACCAGGTAGTCGCGGCGGCCGTCGCGCTCGAGGAACGCCGCGAACTGCAGGCCGGCCGGGCCCGCCCCGATGACGAGATAGTCGAGCATCTCTGCGTTCACGGAGCAGACCGTACGAGGGGGAACTCAGAGAAAACTCAGGCCGGCCGGGAGGAGTTCGTCGGCCCGGGACCGATGAGTTCCGGCGTGTCGACGGATCCCACCAGTAGTGCCCACAACCGGAAGGGAGCCGCCGTGCGCCAGGATCCCACGCCGCCCGTTCTGGTCGTCGGCCCCACCGTCGGGCGGGCCGACACCCCGGTCCTCCGCGCCCGACTGGCCGACCTGCTGACCCGGCGGCCGGGCGAGGTCCGCGTCGTCGTCTGCGATGTCAGCCGGATCGTCGACCAGAACGTGGCGACCCTCGACACCCTCGCCCGGCTGCGGCTGACCGCACGCCGGCTCGGCGTCGACCTCCAGCTCCGCGGTGCGTCGCTGCGCCTGCGTCAGCTGCTCACGCTCACCGGCCTGGACGCGGTCATCCCGGTGGAGGACGGTTCAGGCGTCGAACCGCATCGGGAGGCCGAACAGCGGGAACAGCCGCTCCACGTCGAGGAAGTTGGTGATCCCGCGGATCCGCCCGGCTGAGATGTCCAGGACGATGAGCGCCCACGGCCCGGTCGGACGGTACTGGCCGAAGGCCGGCACCCCGCTCGCCACCGTGGGCACCAGCCGGGACCCTCGGCATCCGGAGCCGGTGCCGAGCATCCAGTCGCGGATGTCGGCGTGCCCGCGAAGCCAGAGCGGCAGTGGCGGCATGTTCAGCGTGACGTCCTCGTGCAGCAGTGACGTGAGCGCGGCGATGTCGTACCCCTCGAACGCCCTGACGTAGCGGTCCAGCAGCTCCGACTGGTCCGCGTCGAGCGGGCGCGCGGTGTCGCCGCCGAGGTCGGCGGCGGCCAGCGGGACGGCGGCTGGATGGGCGAGGGGCGACCGAAGGGCGGCCACGCGCTGGCCGCCCTGCCCGGTTGCACCCACTACGACATCTTCATGTCGCCGCTGTTCGCCGCGGCCACCCTCGCCTTCCTCGACCAGCCGAGGGGCTGACCGCGGGTGCTCCACCCCCGTACGCGTCAGGCGGTCGGCCCGGTCACCTCGTCCAGCAGGTCGGCGGCGCGGATCACGTCCGCGTCCAGGGGCCGGTCCGGGTCGATCGCCGGTACGACCTCGGCGAGCCGGTCGAACGCGGCGGCGCAGCCGGGCGCGGTCGGGGTGCGGGCGCCGACGTGACCGGCCTGCCGCAGCCCGACCGCCAACGAGCCGCAGAGCAGCCGGAGCAGTCCGGCCTGCTCCACGGCGCGCAGCGCCGCCTGGGTGCCGAACGGCACCACGTCCTGGTTGTGCAGGTTGGTCGGCAGGCTCTGCATGCTCGCCGGGGTGGCGGCCCGGCGCAGTTCCGCCACGATCGCCGTCGTCGCCAGTTGCACACCCTGCAGCCCGTGCTGGCGGCCGGGTCCGGCCGCCAGCATCGGCGGCAGTCCGCCGTTGCGCACCGGGTCGACAAGCAGGTCGAGCTGGCGTTCGACGAGGTTGCCGAGCTGCGCGGTGACCAGCGCCAGCATGTCGGCGGCGAAGGCGGCGGGCTGGCCGAAGAAGTTGCCGCCGTGCAGCACCAGGTCGTCGTCGGGGAAGAACAGCGGATTGTCACTCACCCCGCCCAGGTCCGCCGCGACCACCCCGTCGACGTACCGCAGCGCCTCCTCGGCCGCGCCGAGCAGTTGCGGGGCACAGCGGATGCTGTACGCCTCCTGCAGTGGCCGGTCGCCGGAGGGCACCGCCCCGGCGAGCAGCGCCCGCATCCGGGCGGCGACGTCGGCGGCGGCCGGGTGGCCGTACGCGGTCAGCAGCCGGGGGTGGAGGAACTGGTCGGGGTCGCAGCCGAGCAGGTCGACGAGCAGACAGGTCAGCAACTGGGCCGCCCGGTGCGAGGCCCGGACGGCGTCCCGGGCAAGCGCGGTGGCGGCGGTGGTCAGCGACGTGCCGTTGACCAGCGCCAACGCGTCCCGGCCGTCCAGCACGAGCGGGGTCAGGCCAGCCGCCTCCAGCGCCTGCGCCGCCGGCATCCGCTTCCCGTCCAGCCACGCCCAGCCCCGCCCGCGCAGCGACTGGGTGGCGTACGCGAGCGGGATCAGGTCGCCGCTGGCCCCGACCGAGCCGAGCCGTGGCATCGCCGGTACGAACGACGTCCCGAGCATCGCGGCGAGTCCCTCGACGACCCGTACCGAGACCCCGGACACGCCCTGGGCCAGTGACCAGACCCGGACCAGCATGGTGGCCCGGACCACGGCCGGGTCGAGCTGCACGTCCTGGCCCGCCCCGAGGTGGGCGAGCGTGTTGTCACACTGGTCGGCCTCGTCGTCCCGGCCGGCGTAGCCGACCAGTGCCCCGAACCCGGTGGTGGCGCCGTACACCGGACGGTCGTCGCCGAGCACGGTCCGCAGGTGGTCGCGGGACCGTCGTACCCGGTCACGGACCGGGCCGGTGACCTCGACGCGCAGCGGCAGCGCCGCCCGCCGCAGGTCCTCCGACCGCAGCGGACGGGCCAGGTCGACGGTGTGGACGGCGGCGGTCCCGGTCCGGGAAGTCATCGGGCCGACGGTAGCCACGGATTCTCAGAGCGGTCTGAGTTATCTCTGATGACCGACCGCTACCGTCCGGGCGCATGACGCGCGAACGCCTGACCACGCACGATTACCTGATCATCGGCGCGGGACCGGCGGGCCTGCAACTCGCCGCCCTGCTGGAGTCCGACGGCCACGACTACGTCGTGCTGGAGGCGGGCGACGGGCCGGGCACCTTCTTCAGCACCTACCCACGGCACCGCACGCTGATCTCCATCAACAAGGTCTACACCGGTTCCACCGACGACGAGTTCAACCTGCGGATGGACTGGAACTCGCTGCTCAGCGACGACCCCGACCTGCGGTTCGGCCGGTACAGCCAGCGCTACTTCCCGGCCGCCGACGACCTGCGGCGCTACCTGACCGACTTCGCCGCCGCGACCGGCGTCCGGGTGTCCTACCGGACCCGGGTGGTCCGGCTCGGCCGCGACGCCGAGGGTTTCACCGCCGTCGACGCCGACGGCCGGACCTGGCGCGGCCGCCGCCTGGTGGTCGCGACCGGTGTCTCCCAGCTCCACGTGCCACCGATCCCCGGGATCGAGCACGCCGAACGGTACGACACGGTCAGCGTCGACCCGGCGGACTTCGTCAACCAGCGGGTCATGATCATCGGCAAGGGCAACTCGGCGTTCGAGACCGCCGACAACCTGGTGGAGACCGCCGCCGTGGTGCACGTCGCCGGGCCGCACTCGGTCCGGTTCGCCTGGCAGACGCACTATGTCGGCCACCTGCGGGCGGTGAACAACAACTTCCTCGACACGTACCAGCTCAAGTCGCAGAACGCCGTGCTGGACGGCACCGTCGAACAGATCGAACGCCGTCCCGACGGCGGCTACCGGGTCCGGTTCCGGTACGCCCGGACCGTGGAGGCGATCCGGGAGATCGAGTACGACCGGGTGATCGCCTGCACCGGCTTCCGCTTCGACGCGTCGGTCTTCGACGAAAGCTGCCGGCCGCGTCTGGTCATCAACGACCGGTTCCCGGAACAGAACCCGGCGTACGAGTCGACGACCGTCCCCGACCTGTACTTCGCCGGTACGTTGACCCAGCAGCGTGACTTCAAGAAGTCGACCAGCGGCTTCATCCACGGCTTCCGGTACGGCGTCCGGGCCCTGTACCGGATCCTCAACGCCCGCTACCACGGGGTCGCCTGGCCGGCCACTGCCTTGGAGGCGACCCCGGAGGCGATCGCCGACGCCATCGTCAACCGGGTCAACCGCTCGTCCGCGCTGTGGCAGCAGTTCGGCGTACTCGGTGACGCGGTGACGGTCCGGGGCGGTACCGCGTACCACCACGAGGAGGTTCCGGTGGCGTACCTCGCCGAGCGGGGGCTCGGCGGCGGCTCCGCCCTCGTCACCACCCTGGAGTACGGCGCCAACCACGACACGGTGGACCCGTTCGACATCTCGGTCCCCCGCCCCCGGGAGAACGACGCGCACGCGGCGCACGACGCCAGCTACCTGCACCCGGTCGTCCGCCACTACCGGGACGGAACGGTGGTCGCGGTGCACCACCTGGCGGAGAACCTGGAGAACGAGTGGAACCTGCCGGCCGTCCACCAGCAGCCGTTGGCGGGCTTCGTCAAGGAACGCCTGGGCGATGGCATCGGCTGAACCCGACCGTCCGCCGCGGGCTGACCGTCCACCCCGGACCCGATCCCGCTATCCGCAGGTGGTCCTCGACCTGCTCACCGCCGGCCGGGAGCGTCCGGTCGACCGTCCTGTCTTCGAACACGGTGACCGGACCGTCGGCGCCGACGAGATGCTCGACCTGATCGGCCGGCTCGCCGCCGGGCTGCGGGAGGCGGGAATCGGTCCCGGCGCCGGGCTGGCGCTTGCGCTCGGGGTGACGCCGGAGGCGTTCGCCGCCACCATCGCGGCACAGGTCGTGGGGGCCCGGGTCGCCGGGATCCGGCCGGGGCTCACCCCCGGCCAACTGCGGCACATCCTCGGTCAGCGGATCACGGCGGTGCTCGTCGACCCGTCGACCGCGACCGGCCCGCTGCGGTCGGCGGCCGCGGGCCTGCGACTGTTGGCGGTCGGCCCGGTCGCCGGGGCACCGGACCTGACCGTCGCCTCCGCGCCACCCGCTCCGCCGACGCCGGTCGGACGGCCGGACGACGTCGCCCGGGTGATCTACACCAGTGGCAGCACCGGTGACCCGAAGGGCTGCCTGCAGACGTACGCGGCGCTCGGCCGCGCCTGGACACCGTACCCGGACCGGTGGCCGCCGGCGGTCCGCGACCTCGCCGGCAACCTCGACCGGTATCTGGTCTTCGGTTCGCTCAGCAGTCAGGTGATGCTGGAGTACGGCGTCCTCACCCTGGCCGCCGGCGGCACCATGGTCGTTGCCGAACCACCCCGGGACGGAGAACCGTTCTTTCCCGCCGCGATCGCCCGGCACCGGGCCACCGCCAGCGTCATCACCGTGCCCCGGCTGGCGAAACTGGTGGCCGTCCAGCGCAGCGACCCGGTCGACCTCGGTACGCTGCGCGCCCTGCTGGTTTCGGGTTCCCCGCTCGATCCGGCCCGGCTCGTCGAGGCGATGGCCGTACTCGGGCCGGTCGTCTACCACGGCTACGGCCAGACCGAGACCGGCATGATCTCCATGGTCACCCCGGCGGAACTGACCGCCGCCCTGGCCGGCAGCCCTCCTGGCGGCACCGGCCGCCCGCCGGCCGTGCTCGCCTCGGTGGGTCGCCCGCCGGACGTGCTCGCCTCGGTGGGTCGCCCGCCGGACGCGGTCGAGGTGCAGGTCCGCGACGCCGACGGCCGGCCGGTGCCGGTCGGTGCCGAGGGCGAGCTGTTCGTCCGCACCCCGGCCCAGGCGAGCGGCTACTGGGCCGACCCGGCCGAGACCGCCGAGGTCTTCGTGGACGGGTGGGTCCGCACCCGCGACCTCGCCCGACTCGACCCCGACGGATACCTGCACCTGCTGGGCCGGACCCGGGACGTCATCATCGTCAACGCCAACCTGCAGTACGCGGGCCCGATCGAACGCGCCCTGGCCACCCATCCGGACGTGGCCGAGGCGTACGTGGTGGCCGCCCCGGACGAGGAGACCGGCGAGGCGGTGCACGCCTTCGTCGTACCCGCCCCCGGCCACCGACCGGACCCCGGTGTGTTGCGGGCCCTGGTCCGGGACCGGCTCGGCGAGGCGAGCGTGCCCCGGCTCGTCACCGTCGTCGACGAGGTGCCCGTCTCCCCCGCTGGCAAGCCCGACAAGCGACGCCTCCTGGCCGGCGGGTGAGGTACCCCGGGTCGGCTTCCCGCCACCGTTTCGGTCGTCGGGCCGACAGGCCGACGTCGGCGGGCCGGCGCAATCTGGTCATGCCGGCCATGCCCGGCATTCGGGGCATGGCGGCACACGCCAGGAGGCTGTCATGTCCAAAACCACACGTCGCGCCGTGGTGTCCCTGCTGACGGCGGCCCTCGCCGTACCCCTCTGGGCGGAGACGGCTCCGGCCGCAGCGGCCCTGCCGCCCGGCTTCACCGACCAGGTGGTGTTCTCCGGGCTGGTCGAGCCGACCAAGGTGGCCTTCGCTCAGGACGGCCGGGTCTTCGTCGCGGAGAAGCGCGGCATCGTCAAGGTCTTCGACAGTCTCACCGACCCGACCCCGACCGTCTTCGCCGATCTCCGCCGGCAGGTGTTCGACTACTCCGACCTGGGCATGGTCGGGCTGGCCCTGCCGCCCGGCTTCCCTACCAGCAACCCCTGGGTGTACGTCAGCTACACCTACGACGCCCCGATCGGCGGCACCGCCCCCCGGTACAACGACACCTGCCCGACACCGGACGGTTGTCTGGTCAGCGCCCGGGTGTCCCGGCTCGTGATCAGCAACAGGCAGCTCGTGGAGCGGGTGCTGCTCAACGACTGGTGCCAGCAGAGTGACACCCATTCGATCGGGGACGTCGTCTTCGCCCCGGACGGCACGTTGTTCGTGGGCGGCGGGGACGGCGCCTCCGGTCGGGTCGTCGACTACGGCCAGCTCGGCAGCCGGCCCAACCCGTGCGGCGACCCGCCGGCCCGGGTCGGCGGGCCGATGACCCCGCCGACCGCCGAGGGTGGGGCGCTGCGTGCCCAGGACCTCCGCACCCCGGCGGACCCGACCGGCCTCTCCGGCACCCTGGTGCGGGTGCACGAGACGACCGGCAAGGCGCCCCGGGACAATCCCCTGGTTGCCAGCCCCGACCCCAACACCCGGCGGATCGTCGCCTACGGGCTGCGTAACCCCTTCCGGCTCACCTTCCGGCCCGGTACCACCGAGGTCTGGCTCAGCGACGTCGGCTTCCGTACCTGGGAGGAGATCGACCGGGTCGTCGCCCCGCTCGCCGCGCCGGTACACAACCACGGCTGGCCGTGCTACGAGGGCGTCGGCCAGCAGCCCAACTACCGGGCCGCCGGGCTGAACCTCTGCCAGAGCCTGTACGCGGCACCGGCCGGCACGGTCACCGCCCCGTACTACGCCTACCAGCACAGCCAGGCGGTGGTGCCCGGGGACGGCTGCCACATCCCGGACGGGACGCCGGTCCGGTCGATCTTGTGCTCGGCCCCGGAAACGACATCTACTACGTGGATCTGACCGGCGGCACCGTACGTCGGATCCACTTCGGCTGACGTCGCCGGCTCCTCGGCCTGAGCGCCTGAACGATGGAGGGAGCCCGGTAGCCGGAACACCACGACTGGCGACAGCTGCGGTGCCCACCCGCGCAAGTCGTGATTTCCTCACTACAACCGGGCGCGTCCGGTTTGAACAATCAGCGACGTGACGGCGATTCAGGTGACCAAGCTCAGGAAGAGCCACGGCGGATTCGAAGCGGTGAGGGGCGTCTCGTTCGAGGTCGGCGAGGGCGAGATCTTCGCACTCCTCGGGCGTAACGGTGCCGGCAAGACGACAACCGTCGAAATGCTGGCAGGGTTCCAGCGGCCCGACGGCGGCACGGTCAGGGTGCTCGACCTCGATCCGGTAGCCGACCAGGCTGAGCTGCGCAGGCGCACCGGCGTGATGCTGCAGGAGGCGGGGTTCTTCCAGGAGCTCACCGTCGGTCAGACGGTGGCAATGTGGCGCGATTTCACGGCCGTACCCCGGCCGCTCGAGGAGGCTCTCGACCTGACCGGCCTCACGACGAAGGCGGACACGAAGGTCCGGCAACTCTCCGGCGGCGAAAAGCGCAGACTCGACCTCGCCCTGGCCACCCTCGGCCGGCCGGACGTGCTGTTCCTCGACGAGCCGACCACCGGAATGGACCCCGAGGCCCGTAAGAACACCTGGGACATCGTGCGCGGCCTCGCTGCCGAGGGCACGACTGTCCTGCTCACCACCCACTACCTGGAGGAGGCCCAGCGCCTTGCCTCCCGTCTGGCGATACTGGACGCGGGCGAGGTCGTCGCCTACGGCGGCATGGTGGAGACACTGGCGGGCCGCTCCGGACGCGTCTCCTTCACGCTTCCCGACAGCGTCGCGCCGGACGACCTGCCCGTTCCCGCATCTGTCATCGACGGCCGGGCCGTGTGCCAGGCGGCGGATCCCGACCTCGCCGCACAGACCCTGCTGAGCTGGGCGAGTGAGCGCGGGCTACGGCTCGCCAGTCTGGAGGTCCGCATGGCGACCCTGGAAGACCTTTTCCTCGAGGCCGCAGGGAATGACCGATGACCGGCACGGCCGCCGCCTTCCGGCTCAGCACCCGGCTGTTCTGGCTGGACAGGGGGGTGGTCTTCGGCACGGTGGTGACGCCCGTCGTGCTGTGCGTGGGCATGCCCGTGCTGATGGGTGCCCTCAGGCCGGACGGCGTCGCGGGCGCCGTCCAGACCTTCGTCGGCGGGCTCGCGATCGTGCTGTCGGTCTCCACGTTCATGAGCATCGTCCAGGCCCTCACCGCCCGACGCGACCAACTCCTGCTCAAGCGGCTACGGACGACACTGCTCACCGAACGACAGATCCTGGTCGGCGAGATCAGCGGACAGGTTGTCCAGACGGTGGCACTGGTCGCCGTGTGCACGCTGGCCGTGCACCTCGCCGCGGACGTCCCCCTGCCCCGCAACCCGCTGCTCTACGCGGTGTTCGTGGTCGCCGGTACCACCGTGGTCGCCATACTCGGCGCGGCCTTCACCGCCCTGGTGCCGCGGTTGGAACTCGCCGCTGTCATGTCGATGCCGTTCTTCCTGGTCGCCGGGGTCGGCGCCGGCGCGATGGGACCGTTCATGGAGATGATGCCGACCGCCCTGCGGATGGTCTTCGCGGCGCTGCCCACCGACGCGGTGGTCACGGTGGCACGGACCACGATCGCGTCTGGCACGATCGCCGGCGACCTGCGGGCCGCGCTCGTCCCGGCGATCAAGCTCGTGGTCTGGGGGCTGATCGGGATCTTCGCCCTCGCGCGCTGGTTCCGCTGGGAACCCCGCCGATCATAGTGTCGGTTCATGCACCCTCTCCGTCTGGCCATCGGCGTGGTCACCGTCATCAGCGTCGGGTTCCCCCTGACCCCGCTTGTGCTGGTCGGGCCCATGGGTACACCGTTCCAGGTCGGCGTCATGCTGGCGAGCCTGGTTGTCTTCTACGTCCCGTACCTCAGGCAGATCCGACTTGCCTTCCGCGGGAGCCCGGAGGGCGGGTTCACCGTCGACCTGGCGGTGCTGGTCCTCGCGGCCTACCTGCCGATGCTCTGGCTCGGCGCATTCTGGACGAGCGTGCCGCACATCCTCTCCGCCGTGGTGCTGCTGCGGCTGCGCGCGCCCTGGAAGATGGTGCTCTTCATACCGATCGCGCTGGGCCAGGGAGCACTCGGCTACATCGGGGTGGAGACCAGCCCTCTCAACATCTACAACGGCCTGTACGCGCTGCTCACCGTCATCGTTGCCGGGTCGGTGATCTACGCCGCGGTCAGGCTCGTGACGGTCACCCGGGAGCTACAGCAGGCCAGGGCCGACCTGGCCGAGGCAGCCGTGCTCAAGGAACGGCTGCGCATCTCGCGCGACCTGCACGACGGGCTCGGCCGCAGCCTGACCGCCATCGCGCTCAAGGGCGACCTGTCGCGGCGACTGCTCGACCACGATCCCGAGGAGGCCAGAGTGGAACTCAGTGAGTTGGTCAAGGTGGCCAGGGACGCCGCCCAGGATGTCCGCCAGGTGGCCCGCGGCTACCGTGAGGTGTCGCTGGCCCAGGAGGTACCGCGGGCGGTGTCGCTGCTGACGTCGTCCGGTGTCGCCTGCACCGCCAACGTGGGCGTCGCCGGACTACCGAGGAGCAGCGACGAGGCACTGGCTTGGGCGGTCCGCGAGGGTGTCACCAACGTGCTCCGCCACAGCCGGGCCACCACCTGCTCCATCACCACCTCCGTCCGAGGTGGGCGGGTGCGGCTGGAAATCGTCAACGACGGCGCGCTCGCACCCGACCGGGGTGGGCCGGCGGGTTCGGGCCTCACAGGGCTCTCCGAGCGGGCCGCGACGCTGGGTGGGCAGGTGGAGTTCGCGCGTACGGAAGGCGGCGGGTTCCGGATGTTGATGGATGTGCCGTCCGCATGATCCGGGTCCTGCTCGCCGAGGACATGCACATGATCAGGGCCGCGCTGGTGGCGCTGCTACGGCTGGAGTCCGACATCGAGGTCGTCGCCCAGGTGACCGAGGGCGACCGGATCGTCCCCGAGGCCAGGCGGACCCGCCCCGACGTCGCGATCGTGGACATCGACCTGCCGGTGCTCGACGGCATCACCGCCGCCGCCGAGCTGCGCGCCGAGCTGCCGGAGTGCCGGGTGCTGGTGCTCACCGCGCTGGGCCGTCCCGGCCAGGTACGACGGGCGCTTTCGGCCGGCATCGAGGCGTTTCTGGTCAAGGACGCCCCCGGCGACCATCTCGCCGACGCCGTCCGGCGCACCGCCCAGGGTCTGCGGGTCCTCGACCCCGAGCTGGTCTCCTCGGCGATGGAATACGGCGAGAGCCCGCTCACCCCACGG
Source organism: Plantactinospora sp. B24E8 (assembly GCF_039871735.1). Classification (NCBI taxonomy): domain Bacteria; kingdom Bacillati; phylum Actinomycetota; class Actinomycetes; order Micromonosporales; family Micromonosporaceae; genus Plantactinospora; species Plantactinospora sp. B24E8. The sequence continues at coordinate 55,051 of NZ_JBDPMH010000020.1, read as the reverse complement.
GAGACCACAATGCTCCGCGAGGCCGCGCAGGGCGCCTCGGCCAAGGAAATCGCTGACCGCCTCCACCTGTCCACGGGCACCGTTCGCAACTACCTGACCGGCGCCATCACCAAGACCGGCGCCCGCAACAAGATCGACGCGATCCGCATCGCCCAGGACGCCGGCTGGTTGTGATCGTCAGGACGGTCGGGAGCCTGCCGGCTTCGACGGGCCTGGGCTAGGTCACCCTGGCTTGCCCCCGACCAGGCCGCACCGTCGCGCGACGTCCAACGCGGTCGACAACTCCCCGCGACGGGCCAGCATCATCGCGACGCGCGCCGCTGTCCGACAGGTGCTCGCCGCGTCCGGTGCCAGATCGAGCATGGCGGCGAGAAGACCGGGTTCACCGACGTGTTCGGCGAAGCGCGCGACGCCCGCGACCACGTAGCGACGGCCCTCGACCGGCACGGCCGCCACCACGTCCGGCACGACCGTACGGGCCTCGGCGTCGAGAGCCGGCAGCAGCGCCTCGCCGTACCGCCAGTAGCCCTCGGACAGTGCGCCGGCCACCAGCCGGGTGAACAGCTCGCGATCCCGCGCCACCAGTCCGGTGTGGATGGCCAGCCGGCCCAGCACGAGACTCAGCCGCGAGTCGGTCCTGCCGGCAACGGCCGCCGTGAAGACCGGGTCGAGCGCGGTGGCGTCGCCGGTCTCGACCAGCGCGGCGCCGAGCCCGGCGTCGACCATCAGCCGCGACGGTCGCCAGTTTCCCACCCGTCCCCGCAGCCGTGGCACGTGCACGTCAACGATCTCGGCACGCAACTCCTCGTCGGCCAGGGGGTACACGAGTGGTACGACCTCCGCGACGACAGCGGCCAACTCCTGCGGGATGACCCCCGGACCGGCCAACGCCTCCAGCACGGCGCGGAGCCGTTCCGGGGTGACCGCCTCCCGTCGGCCGTCGAGCCAGCGCACCACCTCGAGGGCGAGCGGCCCCGGCCCGTATCCCGACACACGACAGTCCCGCATCCGGCCGAGCACGGCGAGCGCGTCGTCGACCCTGTCCAGGGCCAGGAACAGCCGGGCGAACCGGTGCTGGTAGACCATCTGCTGGTCGCGGTCGCGGCCGCCCTTCGGGCATCTCCGGAACGCGGCCACCAGTGCCTTCGCCCGGGCCGCAGAGAGTCCGGGCGTGGCCAGGGTCAGCAGCGCGCGCTGCTGTGACCGTGGGCCAAGCCGGGTCGCCAGGGTGAGCGCGTCGTCGAACCGGTCCGCCGCGACGAACGCGGCGACGAGCCGCTCACCGTCGACCTCCCGGACGGTTTCGCAGCGTCGGTCGGTTTCGGCGAGGCCCAGAGGTCCCCACAGGGCGGCCGCCGCGGCGAGGCTGGGCCGGTCGGTCCCGTCCAGCAGCGCCGACCAGCGGTCGAGGATCTCGGGCTCGCCGGCGTGCGCCTCAGCCAGCGCCGCGAGAACCGCCGATATCCGCGCCTGCCGATGGGACGCCCACATATGCTCCTCGTTCGGCCGGACCACCAGTACGGCCCGGAGCAGGGCGGCCTCCGCCTCGGCGTTGCCGGCCGCGAGGCGGGCGAGCGTCCCGGCGACCGCGTGCCCGGGGCCGTTGTGTCCACTCGCGAACGACCGGTAGGGATGCTCACCATCGAGTGCGGCGGCCACGACCCGTACCGCCTGCTCGCCGGTGAGGATCCGGGGTGCCGCCTCGGCGAACTCCTTCGGTAGAAAACCGTCCAGGCATGCTGTCAGTTCCTCGGCGGCTCCGGCCTGGTCGCCACCGTCGAACCGGGCGACCGCCCACTCCACCCGCTCAGCTGGCTCGAACTTCCACTCGGACGGCGCCGCGCCGGACCGGGCGAGGGCGGAGCGGGCGTGGTCGGCGAGGTCGACGGAGGTATGCAGATCGACTGACACGCGCCCGACCTTATCCGGACCCGCGCTTCCGGCGCCGGTCCGCCCGGGCACCCGCCGGTGCTCAGGTCATCGTCGGCTGGGCGCCCGGTTGGTCGGGCCCGGCGGCAACGCGCCGTCACCGGACCGATGAGCGGGATCCGACCCGACGCGGGCCGCTCGGTGCCGGTGGACCAGCCGGGTCAGGTAGAGCAGCGCGCCGGCCAGTACGCCCATGTCGTCGAGGTAGATCGGATCGGGCAACAGGTCCACCGGCAGCACGGTGTAGATCAACGCCCCGTAGAACGCGACCTTGCCGCCGGCACCCAACTCGCCGAGCAGCTTGCGGGTACGCCACACCCTGACCGCGAGCAAAACGGCCCCGACCAGCGTGGCGACGGCCACGATGCCACCCAGCACCAGGATCACGGTCCACGTCTCCCGAGACATGCCGCAACCGTAACCCGGCGGGCGCTCGCCCGGCCGGCGACACCAACCGTGGTGCCCCGGAAAGCCGGTGTGGGGAACGGGCGTCCCCCACACCCGACCGGTGGCCTACCGGGTGAGGAGCCAGCGGAGGATCGACGGATCCTCGTACGTCGGGCCGACAACCGCGTGGTAGTCCGGCTCGGCGAACGCCTCGTCGGGGAACTCGGTGTAGCGGATCAGCTCGTCGAGCCTGGCGGGGTCGACACCGGCGGCGACGTACGCGGCACGCAGGCTCTGTGCGGTGTCCCGGCCGAACGTGACCGGCAGGATCGGGTCGCTGGTGCCGTGGGTGATCCAGAACGGCGTCTCCGCCCGGGCGATCCGGGCCGCCTGGTCGGGGCTGATCCGGAAACCGGCGTTGATCAACGCCCCCGAGAAGAGGCCGGGATGGTTGGCCATCGCGTCGTACGCGAGGGTCGAGCCCCAGGAGTAGGTCGACACGTAGACACGCTTCCGGTCGACGTGGTAGCGCTTCGTGAACGCGTCGAGGAGCGCCACCAACGCGGCTGACTCGGCCTCGGTGCCGACACGCTGGGTCTGCGGCGAAAGGACGATGACGTTCTCGCGGCCGCCGGTCCAGGTCGGTTGCAGCCAGGCGGTCGCGGTGACGTCGACCGCGACCTGTACGCCCACGTTCTCCCCGTCGTACCCGGAGCCCCAACCCGGCAGTACGACCACCAGCGGGTACGCCCGATTCGGGTTGTACCGGGTCGGCAGGTGGTACGCGTACGGCACGGTCATGCCCGGGTGGTCGTACGTCTCGTGGCGGAACTCGTCCGCCAGAAGGTTGACCGGTTCGGTGGTCAGCGGATAGCGGGCCGGTCCCCCCGCCCCGAGCACCCGACCCCGGCCCGGGCCGCCGCTGGCGTACACGTCCTCGTTCTGGACAACCTCGGTGGGCAGGTTCGGATTGATCTTTTCGTAGCAGCGGGTGGTGCACGTCGAGCGGATGACCGTGTTGCCGCCGGGGTCGCCGGGGTCGAGCTCGACGATGACGTACCGGCCCCGGTGCGATCGTCCGTCGGGGATGATCGTCGGCTCGTCGTTGGTGTAGATCCGGGTAACCGTCCGGTCCGCTCGCTTCGGCAGGTCCTCGGGCGGGTTGAGGCGGAAGTTGTAGATGCTGTCCGAGACGGTGAACGTGTCCCGGTCGAGGGTGCGGGGGTCGACCGGATCCCGGTACTCGATGGCGACCGCCGCGACCTTCTGGCCGAAGGTGTAGACCTTGGTGATCGCGGTGACGCTCTGGATCCCGGTCCGGGCACCCGCGTACGCCGATGGCGCGGCCATCGCCGACGCGGTCAGCGCGACGACGAGTCCGGCAGCGGCCAGAGCGGCGGTGGTACGGCGGATCGCCATGGGTGGCACCTCCACGTCAACTGGTGTCCCAGGATCGGTGACCGCCGATCGGCAGACGGGACGGAACGACCGAGCACGACCGGCGCCGAATCGAGTCAGCGGGTACTCTCGCCAGCCCCGCCGCCGGTGTCAAGGAGTCAGCCCTTCAGGGATCCCTGCAGCAGAGCCTTGATGAACTGGCGCTGGAAGATCAGGAACACGATGAGGGTCGGGGTGAGGATGAGCAGCGAGCCGGCGCACAGCAGCACCAGGTCGGTGCCCCACTGGCCCTGGAACGCGCCGAGAGCGCCGGCCATGGTGCGCTTGGTGGCATCGTCGACGAGCACGATGGCGAGCAGGAACTGGTTCCAGGTCCACAGGAACAGCAGGATCGTCAGGGACGCGATCGCCGGCCGGGCGAGCGGCACCTGGATCCGCCAGAACAGCTGCCAGGTGCTGCTGCCGTCCATCCGCGCCGCCTCGGAGAGTTCGGTCGGGACGTTGCTGAAGTGCGCCCGCATCCAGAACACACCGAACGGCATGTAGAGCGCGATGAGCGGCAGGATGATCGCCCACCGGGTGTTGAGCAGGCCGAAGTCCCGCATCTGGTAGTAGATCGGGGTGATCACCGCCTCGAACGGAAGGGTCAGGCCGAGCAGCAGGAGGCCGAAGGCGAACCTGCCGCCGGGTACCCGCAGGTGACCGAGCCCGAAGCCGGCCATGGTGGCGATCACCACGGAGACCGGTACGACCCCGACCACGATCAGCAGGCTGGAGCGGAGCAACGCGGCCATGTTCGCGGCGGTGAACGCGTCGACGAAATTGCCCCACTGCGGATCCGACGGCCAGGCCAGCCCGGTGGGTACCGTGCCGCGGGGCTGCAACGCGGCCGACAGCATGCTCACGAACGGCAGGAGTGTGACGAGGACCAGCGCGATCAGGAAGACGCGGCCGGTCAGCCGTTCGCTTCGACTCAGGTTCATTCCTTGCCTTCCCGGGTGAGCCGCTGGATCGGCAGTACGCAGGCCAGGACCAGCAGCATGAGGACGACGGCCAGCGCCGAGGCGAGCCCGACCTGACGTTGGGAGAACGCGAGCCGGTAGATCTCCAGCCCCGGCACGGTGGTCTGCAGGCCGGGACCGCCGCTGGTGGAGATGTAGACGATGTCGAAACTGGCCAGGGCCGCGATCACGGTCACGGTGAGACACACCCCGATCTCGTTGCGCAGGCTGGGCAGGGTGACGGCGAAGAACTCGCGTACCGGTCCGGCGCCGTCGATGCGGGCCGCTTCGTACAGCGCGGGATCGATCTTGCTCATGCCGGTGACCAGCAGGATCGTGCAGAGACCGAGCAGGACCCAGGCGCCGATGACGCCGACGGAGGGCAGCGCCGTGTCGAAGTCGCCGAGCCAGGCCCGGGCGAGCCCACCGAGGCCGACCGCGCGCAGCGCCTGGTTGACCAGGCCGTTCGACGACAGCAGCCAGCTCCACGCGATGCCGGCCGCCACCAGCGGGATCACCTGTGGCAGAAACAGGATGGTCCGCACGACGGTGCCGAACGGCCCTGCGGTGATCCGCCGGACCAGGCTGGCGACCAGCAGCCCGAGGGCGACCGGGATGAGACTGAAGAAGATGATCAGGACGAACGCGTTCGAAATAATCTTCAACAGGTCGCTGTCGGTGAACACCGTCAGGTAGTTGTCCAGGCCCGCCCACCGGGCCACGCCGATGCCGTTCCAGTCGTAGAACGAGTACTGGACCGTCAACGCGAGGGGGCGCAGGACAAAAACGGCGTACATGATCATGGCAGGCAGCACCCACAGCCAGCCGGCCCACCGGGCCGTGCGGCCCCACCGACGTCGGTGGGGCCGCACGGATGACGGGCGGTTCGGCGGGGCCGACGACGAGGTCGCCGCCGGCCCGGTCCGGGCGCTGCCGACGGCAGCAGGCGTCATCGGGACAGTTCCTTCTCGTACTCGGCCTGGACCGCCTTCACGTACCCCTCGGGGGTCTGCTGACCGGCGACCAGCTTCTGCATCTCCGGGGTGATCGCCGCGGCGAAGATGCCGCCGGTGGCGTTCGCGGTGAAGTCCACCGCGCCGTTCTCCGCCCCGAGCTGCTGGGACGCCTTCAGCGTCTGGGCCAGCACGCTTCCCTCGGCCACCGTCGGGATGGCCAGGTCGGACGGGCCGCCGGGGTGCGAGCCGCCGACGGTCACGGAGATCTCCCGGGCCTTGGCGTTGGTGTGGACCCAGTTGAGGAAGAAGGCGGCCGCGTCCGGGTGCTTGGCCTTCGCGCCGACGCCGAAGGTGTTGGGCGCGGACATCGCGACGTGGTTGCCGCTGCCGGACTCGGTGGGGAACAGGAAGAAGCCCACCTTGCCGCTCATCGACTTGTCGAGATTGCCCGACTCCCAGTCGCCGTTGAACATGAACAGGCCGTTGCCCTTCTGGAACTCGCCCATCATCGCGGTGTAGTCCAGGGCGTTCGCGTCCTTCGGGAAGTACCCGGCCTGTGCCCACCGTTGGATGACCTGGGTGGCCTTCAGCGCGGCCGGCGTGTCGAAGGTCGCGCCCGGCTTCTGGAAGATCCAGTCGGCGATCTGGGCCGGGTCACCGAACTGGTTCTGCAGCGCCTGGTGGGGGAAGTTGATCCCGGCGGTGTTCTTGTTGAACTGCATGATCGGTTGCACCCCGGCGGTCTTCGCCTTGGCGAGCAGCTGCTCGAACTCGGCGATGGTGGCCGGCGGCGCGGTCATGCCGACCCGCTCGGCGAGGCTCTTGTTGTAGAACACCCCGGTCACGCTGTACCCGAGTCCCATCCCGTACAGCGACCCGGCACCACGTGGCCGGCCCCCCTCCCCGACGCGCAGCTGCACGAGCTGGGAGGCCGGGAACCTGTCCCAGCCGTACGCGGTGAAGTACGGGTCCAGGTTCTTCAGCAGCCCGTCCTTCACCAGGTCGACCATGGTGGGCAGCCGAATGATGTCCGGCGCGTTGTCCGAGGCCAGCACCCGCGGTGCGTTCTCCACGATGACCGTGAACTGGTCCTCCCGGACGTTGAACCGCACGTTCGGGTGCTGCCTGGTGAACTCGTCGGCGAGCGCCTTCGCCAGCGGGAAGCCGGTCTCGGCGTACATCTCCAGGGTGATCGGCTCGGTGCCCAGTTCGGTGCTGATCGGCGCGGTGGAATCAGCCGGGGATTCCTGATCCGATCCGGGCGCACTGCACGCGGTGACCGACACGGCGGCAGTGACCAGCGAAGCGAGCAACACGAGCCTGCGCCGCGTGTACCTCGTCGAAAATCCGTCCACTCCTACGGCTCCTTGACTCGTCCGCGCGTCTCGCCGATCGGCAGTTGTCCCGGCAGGTTTCTCAGACCCGCCGCGACAGCCTGCGGCCGCCACGTGATCCACGTCGCGGGCCAGCCCCTGACCCCGGCGCGCGGTAACCGACCATGGTCACTCCCGCGAGGGGCGTGGCATGCCCTCGGCGGAAGCAGAACGTCCGCTAAACTGATTTAGCAGAGCATGAACGCGGGGCGTGTAGCTGTCAAGAACAAGCCGGCAACGGCCCGGAAACGACCGGTTCACCCGACCGGACCGCGTCGGGCCGTCGCCGGCGCTGGACACCATCAACCCACCCCGCATGATGGGCAGCGGCGGTGTCGGATCACCCGCCCCGATTCGGAGGACTGATGGGCCGCAACAGAGCAACCCTGGCTGACGTCGCGCGGCTCGCCGGGCTGTCCAAGACCGCCGCGTCGATGGTGCTCAACGGGCGGGAGGGCACCCGACTGTCCCCCGAGGCACACCAGCGCGTCTTCGCGGCCGCCGAGGAGCTCGGCTACCGGCCCAACGTCGCCGCGCGCAGCCTGCGTACCCGTAAGACGGCCACCATCGCGTTCGTCTCCGACATCGTCGCCACCACCCGGTTCGCCGGCGGGCTCATCCGCGGCGCCCTGGACGCGGCCCGCGAACGCGACCACGTACTGCTCATCGCCGAGACCCAGGGCGACGCGGCGTTCGAGCAGTACGCCATCGAGGCGATGCTCGACCGCCAGGTGGACGGGGTCATCTACGCGGCGATGGCGACCCGGCGGCTGGCGGTACCGCCCGCCATCCACAGCGGCCCCGTGGTGCTACTCAACGCCACCAGCCCGGAGAACCTGCCCTGCGTACTCCCCGACGACGAACGCGCCGGTCGGACCGTCGCCACCGCCCTCCTCGACAAGGGCCACCGCGACCGGATCGCGCTCATCGGCCGCAACCGCCTCAAGGAGCGTGAAGCCGAGGTCTCCCTCGCCGCGCAGGCCCGCCTGCGGGGAATCCAGGACACCCTCTCGGCCGCCGGTGCCACCCTGTTCGCCGACGTGTTCTGCAGCGACTGGCTGCCCGAACACGGCTACGCCGCCATGCGCGGCCTCCTCACCAGGCCCACCCGCCCGAGTGCCGTCATCTGCATGAACGACCGGCTGGCCTTCGGCGCCTACCAGGCGCTCGGCGAGGCCGGGCTGGCCGTGCCCACCGACATCTCCGTCGTCTCCTTCGACGACGACCCCATCGCCACCTGGCTGCGTCCCGGCCTGGCCACCGCCGCCCTGCCGCACGAGCAGATGGGGCGGCGCGCGGTGGAGATCCTCCTCGACGGCGGAACCACGGAACCGACCCTCGTTCCCATGCCGCTGCGGCGGCGCAGGTCCATCGCCGCACCCGTGGCGTAATCCCCGCGTCGTCACGCGCTGGCCGAGCCTGGCTCCGATGTTGCTAAACCGATTTATCTGATAGCTTGCCCGCCATGCTCCGTCTGCCAGACCACTGGGTGTGGGACAGCTGGTACGTGCAGGACGACGCTGGACTGCGGCACGCGTTCTTCCTGCGCGCCTCCCGCGCCCTGCTCGATCCGCACCGCCGACACCTGCGCGCCGCCATCGGCCACGCCACCTCCACCGACCTGCGCACCTGGCGCCTGGTTGCCGACGCACTCGTCCCCGCCGACACGCCCGCCTGGGACGACCTGGCCACCTGGACCGGGTGCGTCGTACGGGGCCCGGACGGACGGTGGTACCTGTTCTACACCGGGGTCAGTCGCGCCGAGGACGGGCTGGTGCAACGCATCGGCCTGGCCGTCTCCGACGACCTGACCAGCTGGCACCGGCACGGTACCGGTCCGCTGGTGGAGGCCGACCCGACCTGGTACGAGCATCTGGACCGGAACCTGTGGTACGAACAGGCCTGGCGCGACCCCTGGGTCTTCCCCGACCCCGGCGGCACCGGCTGGCACATGCTGGTCACCGCCCGGGCCAACCACGGCACGGCGGCCGGACGTGGCGTCATCGGCCACGCCACCTCCGAGGACCTGCTGAACTGGACCGTCCAGCCGCCGTTGTCCACCCCGGCCGGGTTCGGCCACCTCGAGGTCCCCCAGGTCGCGGTCGTCGACGGTCAGCCCGTCCTGTTGTTCTGCACCAACGCCGCGACCACCCCGGAGCGCGTCGAGCACCGGATCTGGACCGCCACCGGCCCTACCGTCAACGGCCCCTGGGACATCGCGTCGGCGCGGCCCTGGCCGCACCCGCACCTGTACGCCCCCCGGCTGGTCTCCGACACCGACGGCCGATGGGCACTCATCGGCTTCCTCGACGACGTCGACGGCGAGTTCGTCGGCGAACTCAGCGACCCCATCCCCGTCCGGTACCAGCCCGGCACCGGGCTGGTCACCGACGTACCGGGCGAGAACACCTCGCCGACTCCGGCACCGTGACAATCCGTAGCGACCCAACCAGGACCAACGCCACCCGAGCAGAGAGGCACGTCGTGAGCACGGCAGCGGTCACCGTCATCGGTGAGGCCGTCGTCGACCTCGTCGAAGGACCCGACGGCCGATTCACCGCGCACCCCGGCGGCAGCCCGCTCAACGTCGCCGTCGGGCTCGCCCGACTCGGCGTACCGACCAGACTGCTCGCCCGGTTCAGCACCAGCCGGTTCGGCCGCCGGTTGCGCCAGCATGCCGAGGCCAACGGCGTCGACCTGGGACCCTCGGTGACCGTCCCGGAACCGGCCACCCTCGCGGTTGTCACCACGTCCGGCGACGGCACCGCCGGCTACGACTTCTACCTCGACGGGACAGCCGACTGGCAGTGGCAACCGGCCGAGCTGGCCGCCGCCCTCGACCACCAGGGCATCCTCCACGCCGGCTCGCTGTCGGTGTTCCTGGAACCCGGAGCCGAACACATCGACGACACCCTGCGCACCGCCCGCGACCAGGGCATGCTGGTCAGCCTCGACCCGAACATCCGCCCGGGCCTGGTCGGCACCCCGGACCGGGCCCGCGCCCGCGTCGAGCGGCTGGTGGGCCACGCCCACGTGGTGAAGGCCAGCGACGAGGACATCGGCTGGCTCTACCCGGAGGATCAGCTCGAGGACGTGCTCCGCTGGTGGCGTGACCTCGGCGCCGTGCTCGCGATCGCGACGCTCGGCCCCCGGGGCGCGGTCGCCGCGACCGGTGCCGGCCTGCTGCGCCGATCGGCACCGGTCGTGGACGTGGTCGACACCATCGGCGCCGGTGACGCGTTCACCGCCGGCCTGCTCGCCCGGTTGCACCGGTCCCGTTCGGGACCGTCCTGGCCCGACGACGACGTCGCCACCGCCGTACGGTTCGCCGTCGAGGTGGCCGCGATCACCTGTACCCGCGCGGGTGCGGACCCACCGTACCGGCACGAACTGCAACGCCCGACGACCTGACGCTGGCGTCCGGGGACCGCCCAGGGCGCCCCGCACCTCCGCCACCCCGGGAACGACCGGGGACACCGGATCCGATCATGCGTAAGCGAGCAGGAAGTCGACCGTACCGGTGCCACCCGGTTGGCCGGGTGGGGTCTGGAGACCGCGTTCGCTGTTCAGGACGTAGAACCCGCCGCCACCGGTGAGGCGGGGCGTCACCGCCAACATCTGCGACCCCTGTTCGCTCCGGTCGGCCCGACCACGTCATCAATGATTCGGATCCCTGCCGACCACCCGACGTGCCCGGCCACCTCCCGGCGGATGGTCCGTCCAGGACTACGTGTCACTCCGGTCAGGCGACAGTCGCCGCATCGCGCTGGCGGGGGCCCGGCACCACCGCCCCGGCCACCCGTTGTGCCCACTGCTCCCAGTCGTCGAACTCCAGGAACCGGCCCAGCCGCGCGAGCTGCGCCAGCGGGTCCCCGACAAGGTCCTCGTACGTCATCCTCAACAGGTCCCGTGGCCCGGCATCGGTGATGGCCTGCTCGGCCTCACTGGTCAGGAACGCGCACAACCGCCGGTAACGCTGGACGTCCCGGCCACGCTCGCTCAGCGTCTCGGCGGTCAGTCGGCTCGGCAGGTAGCGCACCAGCTCCTCCGGCACCTGCTGATCGGCGCCGGGTTGGAACAGGTCGACCCCGTACCGGCCGAGAACTTCCAGGCCGAGCTGGAGAAGCTGGAAGGAGGGGTGCCGGCTCATCGATCGGGCGGTGTCCTCCCGGTTGCGGGTCAGGTAGACGATCTTCGCGGTGGGGAACCCCTCCAGCAGGTACCGCGCGAAATGACTGGAGCCGCCCGAACGCTCGACCCAGCGCCGCCGGCCGACGAGCGAGGTGAGCAGTTCCAGGAACATCTGGTGGTGCCCGGCCAACGACTGAGCCGGAAAACCGGGCACCAGCCCGGCGAGCCGGTCGAACAGACGGTCCGGCTCGGGCGAGATCTTCGGCAGCGTGGTCGCGAGGATCCGGGGCAGTTCGACGAGGTTGCCGGCCCATCGACCGTCGGCCGGGTAGCACACCTCGACCGGGCCGACGCCGATCCGGAACAGCGTGGCGAGCTCCGGTCTGGGGCTGCTCAGCCGTGACCAGTACTCGGCTCCGCTGAGCACCCCTCTGTCGCCGGACCAGGTCTCCGCCGACGCGAGGAACTCGTGGGCCGAAAGGGTGTCGGACTGCTCGGCGACCAGGTCGGACAGCAGCGTCGACCCGCACCGACCGGTACTGATGATGATCGCCTGGCCGACGGGCGGTTGCTCCATCGAGGTCCTCCTCTGCGCTGTGGATCGATGAGCGGATCAGTGGGCGGTCGCCGGTGCGGACGGCTGATCCTGACCGTCGTGACCGGAGAACCCCGTGATGTTCGGCAGGCCGACCGGGAGGCCGCACTCCTCGCGAAGCCAGGACAGGACGATGTCGCGTACGGCACCCGGCCGGTCGACAAGGAGGGAGTGCCGCTGGCCGGGCACGGTGACGAACCGCGCCCGCGGCAACAGCCGCCGGGCCTCGGGAACCATCCCGACCACGGGCGAGTCGCCGCCGTACACCCACAGCACGGGGCAGTCGATCGCGGCGATGCTCTCCTCCGCCGGCAGCCGGCTGGCCGGCAGGTCGCGTACGAGGCTCGTGGCGGCGAGCACCTCCCGGGCGGTCCTGGCCCGCCGGCTGGCGAGTTCCCCACGTTCGGCCCTGATCTCGGCCAGCGCGTGGTCGAGCGGCAGGTAGGCGGCAGCGTGCTCGAGCTGCTGGGCCACCCGGGCGAACCACGTCGCCGTCGGCGGGGAGGACTCGATCGCGGCGATGGCGGCGACCCGCCCGGGGTGGCGTACGGCGTAGCCGATCGCGATCGTGCCGCCGAAAGAGTTCCCGAACAGGTGGATCGGACCGGTCACGTCGAGCGCGGCCAGCAACGCCGCCAGGTCGTTGACAAAATCGTCGAACGCGTAGCCTGCCGGCGGGCGTTCGGTGTGCCCGTGCCCGCGCAGGTCGTACATGATCACGCGGAGGCGGTTGGCGGCGAGCGGCTGGGCGAGGGTGAGATACCAACTGGCCAGGGTGTCCGTGGTCAGGCCGTGGATCAACACCGCGGTCGGTGCGGCACCGTGCCGACCGGCGTCGGCGTCGGCCGGGGCGAGCTGCTCCACGTGGACGGACAGGCCGTTGGCCCGGACCGTGCTCATGCCGGCACCCCGCTTCGCGTCATCCCGCCAGCGGGCCCGCACACCCCGGGCCTGACGATCCGCTCGTCGCCACCCCCGCTCATGCCGGGGTACCCGCTCTGCCCTGGCTCGGGTCCGCGGTGCCGACACCGATGTCCGCGGTGCTGCTGGCGTCGGTCCGGTCGAGCGCGGCGGCGATGTGCTCGACGAGGTCACCGACCTGCAGTTGCCGGATCGAGTCCAGGTCGAGGCCGGCCACGAGCTGGGCGAGGTTGACCGCGTCGCCGTACCGCCCCTGTAGGCGACCGGCGAGGGAGACCACGTCGATGCTCTCCATCTCCAGGTCGTCCTGGAACCTGGTCGCCATGGTGATCTCCTCGTCGACTCCGGCGTCGTCGCGGATCGCGTGCAGCATCTCGGCAACCTCGGCGAGGATGCGGGCCCGGTCCACAGGCATGTGATGTCCCCTTTCGTGCTCCAGGACGCTACGGACGGCCGGCCCGGTGGGCAGGCTCCGGCCCCCAGGTCCAGCCGACGACGTACCGCCGTGCGGGCAGATCGTCAGGATTGGCGACCACCCGGTGTGCGACCTGGTAGACGCGGTCCCCCACCTGGACGGTCGACACGCTCGGGCTGGCACCCACCACCGCGAACCGGCCTGGGTCCCCGGTGACGCCGGCGCCCTCCGCCCTGGCCGCGGCTCGCTTCGCCACCTGGAAACGGGCGAGCCACGCAGAGACCTCCTCGCCGGTCGCCACCGAGTCGAGCAGCCGCCGTTCCGGTTCGGAGAGCGCGGCCGTGACCGTGCCGTCCGGTTGATCCGCGATCTCGGCGACGTCGATGCCGACGCCGGCGGCACCCGGCGGCGCGTCGGGCGGGCGGGGCTTCGCGATCGCCACGCCGATCTCGGCCGTGTGGGCGAGTGAGACGTCACAGTCGCGGAACCCCCGGCCCGGCCGTAGGCGTACCCGGGGACGGCCGTCCGGCTCGTCGGTGACGGTCAGCTCGATCGGGTAGACGTCGGTGTGGCCGTCCTCCCACTGTCGGAAGCGGACCGCGTCCTTGACCGCGATCCGGCCGAGCAGCCAGTGCTTGCGTGCCTTGGGCGGTTGCCGCTCGTAGTCGAGGTAGCCGCGGCTGCCGAGGATGCCGCGAGCGGCCATGCCACGGGTGATCAGGTCCGTCCAGCAGTCGAAGGCCATGGTCCAGCCCTCCGGTTGGCGCAGCGACATCGGATGGCGCTCGGGAAAGCGCTCCGCCGGGCGGGACGTGGGGTGGCTGTCGAACCGCCGGTCGACGCAGCCCTCGATCTGTGCCCACACCCGACCGTCGACGGAGAGCTGGGTGTCGGCGACGAGTTGCCGGTCGTCGATCGCGCGCACCCGGGCCACGCACTCACACGCCGTACCGGGCGCGGGCGCCGGCCCGAAGAACCGGACATGGCCGAACTCCATCGGCAGTGCGACGGTCCGTACCGGCTGCGTCGTGACGAGCCAGTTGCCGACCATCTGGAGCGCGTTGTCGAGCAGCGCGCCGGGCGGGGCCGGGGCGGTCACCACGCCACGGATGTGCCGGTCGCCGAGGGCGTGCACCCTGGTCACGCCCCGGAACAGGGGACCGTGGAACATCAGGCGTTCGGCGTACATCTCCTCGGCGTGCAGTTGCGGCGGTCGCTCGGTCGCGGGGTCGTACCGCCAGACCGCCGGACGGTCGGCCGGGTAGTCCGGCGCCACCTCCACCGTCGCGTGGGCGTGACCGCTCAGGGACACCTCGAGTCGGCCGGGTCCGACCGGTTGGACGGTGATCTCGACGTCCTGCGGCGGGGCCGCGATCAACCAACGGGTGAACCGCGCGGCGCGTACCCCGATCACCCGGGTACCCGGGGCGGCGTGCTCGGCGGCGTCCATCATGTGCTGTACGACGGTGGTGGCCGGCACCACGGGCCAACGGTCCTCCGCGTCGGGCCAGTCATCGGGTTGCACGAAGAAGCAGTGGTCGCGCAGGTACGGCATGGTGTCGAGGGCGACCCGCAGGACGGTGCGGTACGGACGCGGCGGTGGTGTCCGCGTCGGCTGACCGGTCCCGCCGTCGGTACCCTCGACGACCGGGGTGCCGGAGAGCAGCGCGGCGAGTTCCGCCGCGGCGCTGGAGTCGCCGGCGAGCCGGTGCAGCGTGGCCAGGGCCGGCGATCCCGGCAGCGCCGCAGCGGCCTGCGCCGCCACCGGGTCCGGTCCCGTCGCAGGCGTCTTCACCAGCAGCGGCACCGTCCCCTCCGCGACGGCCGAGCGGGCTCCGTCCCCTCCCCCGGTCGGGCCCGACGTGACGCCGACGCCGCCGTGGTCGTCCGGGCCGCCGCCCGGCGCGTCGTGCACCGAGACGGCGAGCAGACCGTCGGCGCCCTCGCCGAGACGGACCAGCGGACCGCCGAGGTCGAGCCGTACGGTCGGGCCGCGGCGGACGGCCTGGGCCGGGGCGGGCGCCGTGACCCGGGCACCACCCGGAGGCGGCGGGTCGAGGGCGCACAGGTCCGGTGCGGCACCCTCGACCCACAGTGCGGTGGCGACCCGGCGCAGTTGGTCCAGCCCGCTGCGGTGGGTGACGTTGACCGGCATGGCGAGGTGGTCGCGACCTCGCAGGTTGTCGGCGATGACGGAGGCGAGCTGTCCGGCGCCGACCTGTAGGAACACCCGGACGCCGGAGTCGTACATGGCCTGGACGGTCTGCCGGAACCAGACAGGTTCGAGCATGTGCCGGACGAATATCTCCTGTACCCGGGCCGGGTCGGTGGGGAACGGCGCCCGTAGTGTGGTGGACCAGACGGGTACCCGGGTGGGACGGACCTGCCAGCGGCGGAGAGCCGCGCCGATCGACTCCAGTCCGGACGCGAACATCGGCGTGTGGAAGGCGGAGCGGAACGGCAGCTTCCGGCAGAGCAGGCCGTCGTGCCGTAGCGCCTCGACGAGCAGTTCTATCTCGCTCTCGGGTCCGTTGACGATGCACTGGGCGGGCGCGTTGTCATGCGAGAGCGCCACCCCCGGATAGCTGGCGAGTCGCGGGGTGACCTGTTCCGCGGCTCCGCCGATGACGGCGAACGCGCGGCCGGGCACCTCGATCGACGTCGCGCTGAACGCCGCGAGGAACTCGTCGACGGAGGTCGAGCTGATCTGTCCGGTGGTGGCCGCGGCGGTCCATTCGCCGATGCTGTGCCCGGCGACCGCCTGCGGGGTGACCCCGACCCGGTGCAGGGCCTCGTTCAGCAGCCTGCCGACCTCAATCACACCGGCGCCGTGCCGGCCGAGATCGTCGGCGGACCACTGCCGGTCCGGCAGGCCGAAGTGCGCCGCCACGTCCGCGGTACGTGGACTGAACTCCGTCTCGAGCCCGGGATACACGAAGGCGAGCTGCCCCCCGGAGTCGTCGGCGAGCAGTGGGCTCGGGCTGAACCAGATGTCCCGGGCACCGCGCCAGGACTGTCCCCGGGCGACGGCCCGCCGGGCGACGCCGAGCCGTTTGGGATCGGGGCTGACGATGCCGAGCCGGCAGCGTTCGTCGGCCGGCAGCGTTCGTCCACCGGCCGGAGAGGCCTGACGCGCCCGCGCGGCGCCGAGGACGCGTACGTCGTGGTCGTCGGTGTCGAGCAGACGGGCGAGCGCGGCCGGCTCGGAGGCGGCCAGCCACAGCACCTCGTCGGGCTGCTCGACGGTGACCCGCGCCGTGGCCTGACCGACCGCCCCCCGGGTGGCCACCGACCCTGGGGGGAGAACCGGCCGGGTCACCGGGGCGCCCGAGCCGGTGCCAGCCCGCCGGTCGGCGAACGCGTCCGGCGCCTCCTCGAGGACCACGTGGGCGTTGATGCCGCCGAAGCCGAACGCGTTGACGGCGGCGCGGCGTGGTCCGTCGCTCTCCCACGGCTGGGCGGTGGTGATCGGCGCGAACCGGGTACGCCCCAGCTCCGGCCGCGGCGTGTCGCAGTGCAACGTCGGCAACAACACGCCCCGGTGGACGGCCAGGGCCGCCTTGATCAGGCTGGCGACGCCGGCCGCCGGCATGGCGTGGCCGATCATCGATTTCACCGAGCCGATCACCGGTCGTGCCCCGCCCCGGTGCGGACCGAACACCTCGGCGACGGTGACGAGTTCGGCGGCGTCCCCGGTCGGTGTCGCGGTGCCGTGCGCCTCCAGCAGGCCGAGCGCGTCCGGTGCGGTCGGATCCAGCCCGGCCGCCGCCCACGCCTGCCGGACGGCCAGCACCTGACCCGAGCTGGCCGGATTGACCATACTCGCGGCGCGCCCGTCGCTGGACGTCCCGGTGCCCCGGAGCACCGCGTACGTCCGGTCGCCGTCGCGCACCGCGTCGGCCAGACGCTTGAGGACGACGATCCCGGTACCCTCGCCGATGAGCAGCCCGTCCGCCGCGGTGTCGAACGGTCGGATCTCGCCCCGACGGGAGAGCGCGCCGAGCTGGCTGAACACGGACCAGAAGCTGATGTCGTGCACGTGGTGTACGCCACCGGCGAGGACCGCGTCGAGCCGGCCGCTGTTCAGCTCGGAGATCGCCTGGTCCACCGCGATCAGCGACGAGGCGCAGGCGGCATCCAACGTGTACGCGGGCCCGAGCAGGTTCAGCCGGTTGGCCACCCGGGAGGCGGCCAGGTTCGGCACCAGTCCGATCGTCCCCTCCGGCCGGTGTTCGCCGAGCCGCTCGTCGAACCTCGCCCGTACCGCGTCCAGCCGGCTCTCCGGCAGGTCCGGGATCAGCTCCCGGAGCACCTGGATGACCTGGCTGGACATCCGGACCCGCTGCGCGTACCGGGCCTGGGCCGGGCTGAGGATGCCGCCCCGGCCGAGGATCACCCCCACCCGCTCACGGGCGGGCAGCCGGTCCATCCCCCCGGCGTCCTCGATCGCCGCCGCCGCGACGTTCAGCGCGATGAGCTGGTCCGGCTCGATCTCGGCGATGGACGCCGGCATGATGCCGAACCGGAGCGGGTCGAAGGTGGCCAGGTCGTCGACGAATCCGCCGCGGCGGCAGTAGAGCCGGTCCGGCCGGTGCGCCCGCGCCGGGTCGTAGAACTCCGGATCCCAGCGGTGCGGCGGCGTCTCGGTGATGGCGTCGACACCCTCGACCAGGTTGCGCCAGTAGCTGTCCAGGTCGGCCGCGGCCGGCAGCAGCACCGCCATCCCCACGATCGCGACCGGGTCGCCGGGCACGCCGGTCACCAACCCGACGCGGTGTAGACGACGGCGGTAAGCGTCGGGTCGCCCCAGGCCAGCTCGCTCAGCAGGCTCCGCGCGCCGTCCTCCGGGTCGATCAGGCCGATGCCGCGCCGGGCGAGTTCCCGGGCCAGTTCCGGGCTGACCATGCCGCCGTGCCCGTCGACCGGCGCCCACGGCCCCCAGTGCACCGTCAGGCAACGGTTGCCCGTCCGGGCGGCCCACCGGGCGCCGATCGTCTCCAGGGCGTCGTTGGCCGCCGCGTAGTCGCCCTGGCCACGGTTGCCGTGCACCGCCGCGATGCTGCCGTACAGCACCACGAATCTCGGTCGACTGCCGAGGGTGTCCAGCGCGTTCAGCACCGACCGGGCGCCCGCCACCTTCGTGTCGAAGACCCGGGTGAACGACTCGGGGTCCTTGTCGACGATCAGCCTGTCCTCGATCACGCCGGCGGCGTACACCAGTCCGTCGATGCGGCCGTACTCGTTGTGGACGGCGGTGATCAGCCGCTCGGTCGCCTGCGCGTCGCGGACGTCGAGGCTGTGGTAGCGCACGCTGGCGCCCAGTTCACCGAGTTCCCGTACGGTCGCCTCGACCTCCCGGCCGGCGAGGACCGCCTGGGCGGCGCGGGCGATCGCCGCCGGGGAGCCGGTCCGTTGGCGGGCGAGCACCGCCCGGACCGCCGCCGCGTCGGTGGCCGCCGCCAGGGCCGGATCCGGGAGTCCGTCCGGAAACGGGGTACGGCCGGCCAGTTCGATACGGCACCGGGCAGCCGTCGCGAGGGCACGGGCGGCCCAGGAGGTGATGCCCCGGGCGCCGCCGATCAACAGCAGCACCGAGTCGGGGTCGAGCCCGATCGCCCGCGCCTCCGCCACCCCGTCGCCGGCCGGGCCGGCACCACCGGTCGCCAGCGCCCCGAGACTCGCCGGCGCCAGGTCGTACGTGCGCCGCCCGCCGCCGCCCCGGTCCACCACCGGCGTCTCGCCGCCGGCCAGCAGCTCGTCGACAAGCGTCTCACCGAGCCGCTCCACGGGCTCCCTGCCGTCCACGATGACCAGGCGCGCGTCGACGGACGGAAACTCCCGGGCGATGGTGCGGAACAGGCCGCGCAGCCCGTCCGCCTCCGCACCGGTGTTCGGGTCGGCGGCCGCCAGGACGCACCGCACCCCGTCGGTCAGGGCCCTCCTGATCGACGCGAACGCAGCGGGAAGCACCGGCGGCGCCTCCCCGTCGACCAGCGCGTCGAGCAGGATCAGCCCGTCCGCCCCGGCCAGGCCGCCGGGCTCGGCCGCGGTGCCGGTACGTACCTCCGCCCCGTGTCCGCGGAGCAGGTCGACGAGCCGTACGGCGACCGGACCGGTTCCGGTGACCACCAGGGTGGTACCCGCCAGCGCCGTCGCCGGTCGTCTCGGTGCCTCCGGGACCGGGACCACCGTGTAAAGCATCCGCGTCGGCCCGACACCGAGCGACGCGGCGGCATCCACCGGTCCCGGGCCGCCCCTCGTCGTCGCCAGCGCCGGAGAGGGCCGTCGCTGATCGGCGGGCACCGCCACGGCCGGTCCGGTACCCGCCCGTGCCGGTACGACCGACGGGGCCTCGGCGATCGCCGTCCGGGTGGCCGGTACGGAGACCGTGGCGGCCACGGCGTCGTTCATCCGGCTGGTGAGCCAGTCGACCATCGCCCGTACCGTCCGGGCCTTGACCAACCCCTCCAGCTCCGACTCGTCACCCTCCGCCGACAGGCCGAGCCGGGTCGCCACCTCGCCGGCCACCTCCGCCCGCTTGATCGAATCAATGCTGAGGTCCGCCTCCAGATCCAGGTCGAGTTCGATCAGGTCAGCCGGGTAACCGGTCCGCTCGCTGAGCACCACCAGCACCGCGGCCTGGAAGTGGAGCGCGGGTGGTTCCGCCGCGAGCGCGCCGACCGGTACGCCGGCCGTGGCGCTCCGGGTGCCGACGCTGGCGCCGGTTCCTCCTGGGCCGGTTCCTCCTGGGCCGGTGGCGGCTCTGTCGCCGCCGGGCGGCTCGACCGTCGGTGCCGTGATCGGCGTCGGTGCCGTGACCGAGCTCGGCGCCGGGCGCGACGTCGGCCCGGCCGGGAACGGCACGGTCGCGCTGCCCGTGGCCGGCCCCGACGAGATGGACAGCGTCTGATTGGCCGGCAGGACCGGTACGCCGTGGTTCGTCGCCGCCTGCGCCTGTGCCGGCGCTGGCGAGACCCGTGTCGGCGGACCTGCCGTGACGGCGCTGGCGTCGACCGACGGGCCTGCCAGGTGGCGGTTCCCCGGCATCCGTCCGCCGGAATCTCCGCCGCTGGTGCCACCGAGGTAGGCGAGCAGAACGTCGTGCTGAGCGGCGATCAACTCGCGGTTGGTCCGGAGGAACTCGGCGAGCAGTTCGTCCCGCCCGTCCCGCCGGTCCCGGTCATCGGTGCCGGGGTCCGTGGGCCCGACTGTTGCGCTCATGGACAACTCCTTGCTGCGTCGCGGGGGCGTCATGCCGCCGGGGAGACTGCCGCCGTCGCGGTCGCGGACGAGTTGCCCGTCGACGGTCCAGAAGGGACGGCTGCTGGGTTCGGTCGTACCCGCCACGACGGTCTCGCGGCCGTGGAAGAGCCAACCGGTCCGGACCGGTACCCCGGTGCAGGCCAGCTGTGCCACGGCGAGGAGAAAGTCCCGGAGCCCCTCTCCGGTACGCCGGTCGCAGGCCACGGCGAGATGCGGCCGGTCGGCGAGGATGGCCTGGACCAGGCCGGTCAGCACCTGCCCGGGCCCGGCCTCGACGAAGGTCCGGGCGCCGGCCGCGTACATGGCTTCGACCTGCTCGACGAAGCGGACCGGGGCACCGATCTGGGCCGCGAGTTCGTGCCGCAGCCCGTCGGCGTCCGCCGGGTAGGCGGTGGCGGTGCGGTTGGACCAGACCGGGATGGTGGGCGTGCCGATCTGTTGGGCGGCGAGCACCCGCGCGAAGTGGTCCACGGCGGTGGCGACGAGCGGGCTGTGGAAGGCACAGGCGACGTTGAGTTCGCGCGCCGTCAGACCGGCGGCCCGCAGCGCCGAGACCGCCGCCCGCACCGCCGGGGTACGGCCGGAGATCACCTGCTGGGTGGGCGCGTTGCTGTTCGCCAGGACGACCTGGTCGGCGAGACCGGCGCTGTCCAGGACCGCACCGACACGTTCGGCGGTGGCGCCGACCGCGGCCATGGTCCCCGGATCGTCCCGGACGGCGGCGAGGATCGCGTCGGCGCGTTCGCGGCTGAGCCGCAGCAGGGTCGGCGGGTCGTACGCGCCGGCGGCGCAGAGGGCGACGAGCTCGCCGTAGCTGTGTCCGGCGGTGAGGTCGGGGTGGACGTTGAGCCGGCGGAGCAGGTGGTCGACGGCGAGCCCGCCGACGCCGAGCACCGGCTGGGCCACCCGGGTGTCGCGGAGCCGGTCCTGCTGGGCGGCCCTCGTGGCGGTATCGAACGCGCTCGGCGGGAACAGCAGCTCTGTCCACTCCTGACCGAGCTCGAGGTACTGGCGCAGCTCGGGAAAGGTCACGAACAGGTCGGCCAGGGCACCCGGATGTTGACTGCCCTGCCCGGGAAAGAGGAACGCGACCTTCCCGGGGGCGGATCCGGTGGGCCACGGCGGCGGTTGGACGAGTCCCTGTCCGGGGTCGTGCTCGCCGGCGAGCGCGCGGTCCAGCAGCGTTCCGAGTTCGGTGACGTCCCGGGCGACGATCGCGACCTGGACCTCTCCGGAGCGCGGGTCGGCCTGGGCGGCGGTCGTAGCGGCCAGGTCACGTAGTCGCCACGGCCGGTCGTACCGGTCGGTGGTCCGCAGTGTGGCGGCCAGCTTCCGTACGCTCCGGTGCGCCGCGGCCCGGTCGGGGCCCCGGAAGCAGAACAGCTCCGCCGGCCACTCCTGGCGTGCGTGGCGTGGTTCCAGGGTGTGCGGGTGTGCGGCGAGGACCACGTGGTAGTTGGTACCGCCGAAGCCGAAGGCGCTGACCCCGGCGAACCGGTCGCCGGGCGGGACGCTCCACGGGCGGGCCGAGGTGTTGAAGGCGAACGGGCTGCGCTGCGGGTCCCAGGCCGGGTTGGGCCGGGTCAGGTTGATGGTCGGTGGCCGGACGCCGGTGTACAGCGCGAGCGCCGTCTTGATCACGCCGGCGAGTCCGGCGGCGCACTTGGTGTGGCCGATCTGTGATTTGACCGAGCCGAGCACGGTACCGCCCGGCCGGGCACCCGACTCGACGAAGAACCTGGTCAGGGTCTCCAACTCGGTACGGTCCCCGACCACCGTGCCGGTGCCGTGCGCCTCGACCAACCCGACCTGTCGCGGGGAGACGCCGCTGCGCGCGTATGCCCGGTCGAGCGCCCGACGCTGCCCCTCGGCACGTGGCGCGGTCAGGCCCAGGGCGCGCCCGTCACTGGACCCGCCGACCCCCTTGACGACGGCGTAGACGCGGTCGCCGTCACGCTCGGCGTCGGCGAGCCGCTTGAGCACGACACAGGCGACACCCTCGCCGAGGGCGATGCCGTCGCCGGTGCTGTCGAACGGACGGCACCGACCGGTGGGTGACAGCGCGTGCGCCGAGGTGAACATCAGGTAGTCGTTGATGCCGTTGTGCAGGTCGGCGCCGCCGCAGATCATCAGGTCGCTGCCGCCCGCCGCCAGTTCCTTGCACGCCGCGTCCATGGCCGCCAGCGACGAGGCGCACGCCGCGTCCACCGTGAAGTTCGGTCCGCCCAGGTTCAGCCGGTTCGCGACCCGCCCGGCGATCACGTTGGCCAGCATGCCGGGAAACGAGTCCTCGGTGACCCTGGGCAACTGCTCCTCCAACTCGGCGGGGACCTCGCCGAGGTACGCCGGGAGCATGGTGCGCAGCGTCTGTGCGTGTCCCATGTCGCTGCCCGCCTCGGCGCCGAACACGACCCCGCTACGGGAGTGGTCGACACCCGGAAGGTCGTAGCCGTACCCGGCGTCGACGAGGGCCCGGTGCGACGCCTCCAACGCCAGCAGTTGGGTCGGGTCGATGCTCGCCAACGCCGCTGGCGGGATGCCGTACCGGATGGCGTCGAACGGCACCGGCGCGATGAACGCACCCCACTTCGACACGCTGGTCCGGCCCGCCCGGCCCGGCTCCACCTCGGACGCGTAGTAGGTCTCCACCGGCCATCGCTGGGCGGGCACCTCCCGGATGGCATCGTGACCGCCGAGGATCGTCTGCCAGAAGCTGGCCAGGTCCGGCGAGTCCGGGAAGATGCAGGACATGCCGATGATGGCGATGTCCAGCGGGGCCGCCGGCACCGGTTCCGCCGGACCGGTCCGCGGCCCGGGCGTCGCCGCCGGCGCGGTGCCCCGCTCGCCGATCCGCTCGGCGGTTCGCGCGGCGATCCGCTCGGCGTGGAAACGCTGTGCCCCGACGGTCACCCCGGCGTGCAGGTCGGCCACGGTCGTCCGGGCGTCACGCAGCACGGCCACCTGGCCCGCCATGAAGAGCCCTTCGGCGCGCTGGCCCGCCTCGTCCACCGCGACCAACGCGTCCCCGTCGCGCCGTCGGCCCTTGCTGGCGATCCGCAGCCGGCCGACGTTGAGCATCTCCAGCCGGTCCCACACCTGCCGGTCGTCCGCCCCCGCCGCGGCCAACTCCTCCCGCACCCGGTGGAAGTCGTCGACGTACGGGCTGGGCAGACAGCGGGTGACGTGTCCCGGCGCCGTCTCCAGCACCGCCGTGCCGGCGGCCGCGATCGCCTGGCGCTGGAACAGCGGCTGGATCGCCCCGCAGTCGACCGCCTCCCGGGTGAACAGGTAGGCGGTGCCGAGCAACACCCCGACCTGTACGCCACGCCGCGCCAGCGGCCCCGCCAACGCCGCGACCATCGCCGCCGAACGGGCGTCGTGGATGCCACCGG
The DNA here is from genome assembly GCF_039871735.1 of Plantactinospora sp. B24E8. NCBI lineage: Bacteria > Bacillati > Actinomycetota > Actinomycetes > Micromonosporales > Micromonosporaceae > Plantactinospora > Plantactinospora sp. B24E8. The sequence goes on along the minus strand of NZ_JBDPMH010000020.1, from coordinate 31,290 downwards.
CGAAGAACACCTGCACCTCCCCGGCGGTCCCGGCCGGGGCGCTGTCGAGGAACTCCGCCAGGGTCAGCGCCTGCGCCTCCCAGAGCGGAAAGCTCGTCCGTGGCCCCACGTGCCCACCGCACTCGGCGCCCTCGAACACGAACCGCCGCGACCCGGCGCGGAGGAACTGCCGCAACAGCCCCGGCGACGGCACGTGCAGGAACGTGGTGATGCCCTCGGCCTCCAGTGCCCTGGCCTGCCCGGGCCGGCCGCCCGCGATGATCGCCACCCGGGGCCGGACCTCCCGCACCGCCGCGAGCTGCGCGGCCCGGATCTCCTCCGGGACGAACCCGAGCACCCCCACCCCCCAGGGCCGTTCGCCGAGCGCCCGCTTCGCCTCCCGCAGCATCCGATCGGACTGTTCGCCGCTGGCCAGGGCGAGCGCGACGAACGGCAGCGCGCCGTCAGCGGCGACCGCCGCCGCGAACGCCGCCACGTCGCTGACCCGTGTCATCGGCCCCTGAGCCACCGGGATCCGCACCCCGAGCGCCTGCGCCAACGGCGCACCCGGGGCCAGTAGTTCGCCCGGCGTGTGGTCGGTGACCGCCTCGTCGATCTCCGCACGGATGCCGCGCACCGCGGCGGCCGTACTTCGCCAGCGCTCCCGGAACACCGCCGCCAACCAGCCGTCCTGACCGACCGGGAGCAGTTCGGCGGTGCCATCCGGCCGACCGTCGCGACGTACGCCCCGTACGCCGTCGCGCAGCACCGTCTCCGAGCCGTCCATCCGCGCGATCACGGCCCGCACGTCCTCCGGCAGGTCCGACTCCGGCAGCAACGCCAACTGGTTGTCCAGGACCACACCGGTCGCCCCACCGACCACGCAGGCGGCTGCGGTACGCGGCCCGATCCCGCCGGCCACCCAGATCGGCAGGTCCAGTGCATCGTCGGCCAGCAACTGCTGCAACAGGACGAACGACGTCAGCTCGCCGACCGGTCCGCCCGACTCCGAGCCGCGGGCGACCAACCCGTACGCACCGGCGGCGGCCGCTGCCCGCGCCTCCGTACGGCTGGTCACCTCCGCCAGTACCCGGTACCGCCGGGTGGCCTCCGCCATCGGCCACGCGCCGTCCGGCGGCAGTACCACCAGACCCAGGTTGCCCTTGGCGGCGCGTTCCACATCGGCCACGGTGGCGGCACAACCCGCCGGTACCCGTACCCCGATCGGCGTCGCCGACCACGATGCCGCCCGTTCCAGGGCCCACAACGCCCGGGTGTCCCCCCGAGCGAGATCGAAGACGCCCACTCCGCCACCGCCACCGGCGGCCGCCACGATCCGCGGGCCAGGCTCGATCCCGCCACACGGATTTACCACGATGATCGGATTCGGCCCGGCAGCGGCTGCAGTGCTCATGCGAACTCCCGAGTGGGGACAGGCGCGGTGGGACCTCGTCGCCGCTCCGGTGCGGTGCCACGGGGCGCCGGTCTTGACCCCTGCCAACTTACGCCATTTGGCGACGTTTTTGCAGGTCAAAGGCCAAAGGAAACTAAAGCGAATTGTTTTCCGATCTGCTGTCGGAGTTTCCGATACGCCTTTGAAAAGAGCCTCGAAAAGCGCGGTGTTCAACGGAAACGGAATCGGCCCACGGGGGCCGGATCCCCAGCCGGCGTGGTCGACGCGTCACCCCAGTCCCTCCCGGCATCCCGGGCCCACCTCCGGATGACACCGCGCGACGTTTCACGTTTCCTGCACCTAAATCCCGATACGCGAGCTAACGTCATGATGTAGCCGATTACGACCCACTTCGAGCCTGGAGGGGCCGATAGCGTAGGACACCCCGTCGTGTGCTGTTTCAGGCTGATCCAGTGCGCTCTGTACACCTCGACAGAGCCCACGCGGCCTCGGCGTCCCGGACGACATGACCGATTCCCGGGACCACCTCAACGCCTCCGTCGTGGGCCGACCGCTCCGCGCGTCAGCGGACGCTGCCCATCAGACGGCTCCACCCCCGTCTTCCCCTGCCGACGTTCGTGGCGACAGTCACGCGACGAATCGCAACCAAGAAAGGATCACGCATGGACAGGACCAGGAACATCGCCCGGTCTCTGCTCTCCACCGCCACCATCATGGCAACCTCGCTCGCGCTCGCCGCCATACCGGCGCCCGGCGCTGCCGACAGCGAACCACCGACGGAGAAGCGCCTGCAAGACGACAAGTCACTCGAAGCCGACGCGGCGTCGGCGCTGGCGGCGGCGACCACCAGCCCGGAACTTCTGGCGAAGGCCGCACCGGACGAGTGCTTCGGCGGGAGCAGCCCGCCGATCTCGGCCTGGGCCGGCTGCGAGACCGGGCAGCCGAAGGTGAACCACTCGTACGTGTGGGGCCTGACCGCCTCCGGCGACCACCTGTGGTTCGGGACGGCACCCAACGTCCACTGCCTGACGATCGGGACGAGCCTGGCGGTGACCGAACCGATCGAGAACGACGACTACGTGTGCGAGTACGGCGAGAGCCCACAGCGGTCGGAGAACCCGGCCATCCCGCCAGCCGGAGGCGACTGGCGTCCGCCGAAGGTCTACCTCTACCACAAGCCGACCCGCAACCTGGTGGACAAGACCGCGGCCATCACGAGAAGGTCCGAGGCCGATCGGCAACGGTTCCTCTCGACGGTGGGAATCCGTGCCGCCGGCTCGCACCGGGGTGTCGTACTGCTCGGCGGACCGAGCGTCCTCGGCCTCAACCTGTTCGCGTTCGACGGCGCGTCCGGCGCCTACCTCGGGTCGACGACCCTGACCGGGTACGGCACTGTCCGGCACTTCCTGGTCGCCGACCACACCCTCTACGCCGGCGTCGGCCTGGGAATCGACGGTCAGGCCGGCGGCGCGGTGCTGCGCTGGACCGGCAGCAGGTCCAGGCCGTTCGACTTCAGCCTCGTGGCCAGCCTGCCGCAGCAGGTCGCGGACCTCGTCGTGCACAAGGGTCGGATGTTCGTCACGACCTGGCCCAGCATCGCCGGCAGCGCCGACAGCACGCACACCGCCGGGATCTGGATGAGCCCGTGGCTCGTGAACGGGGGGCGGGGCCTCACCACCACCGACGCCACCGCCTGGAAACAGGTGTGGAACGTGAGCCAGTACGAGCCCGACCCGGTCATCGCCGCCACCTACGGTCTCGGCGGGCTCGCCTCGTACAACGGCAACCTCTACTGGGGCACGATGCACGTGCCGCTGAAGGCCACCCAGGCCCACACGACCCGCTACCCGTCGGAGAGCAGCGAGCAGAACCTCGCCGCCACGAAGAACACGCAGCGGGCGACGAGCATCTTCCGGGCCAGCAGGTTCGACAACGGCAAGGCCAGCGCTGACCTGCTGTACGGCGCGGCGGAACTGCCCGCGTTCGACCCGGAGGCGAACGACGGCGCGGGCGAGTGGAAGCTCACCCCGACCGGATACCAGCCCCGGTACGGCGCGGCGGGATTCGGCAACAGCTACAACAACTACACCTGGGAGATGCTGGTGGCCGGCGGTTCGCTCTACATCGGCGCCATGGACTGGAGCTACCTCGTCAAGGATCTGCCGTCGGAGCTCCGCGGCGGGGTCGAGGACGGGCTCGGCACGGTCGATCCCGCGTCGTACGGCGGCGACCTGTGGGTGTTCGACGGTACCCACGGGCCGGCGAAGTCGGTGAGCACCAACGGGCTCGGCAACTACCTCAACTACGGGTTGCGCACCATGCTGGCCGACGGGCCGGCCGTCTACGTCGGCACGGCGAACCCGATGAACCTGAGGACCGACCGGGAGGACGACGTCCCGGAGGGCGGTTGGGAACTGATCCGGCTGCCCGGGGCCAACGTGCCGTCCGCCGCGCGGAAGAAGGCGGCTCTCGGCACCCGGTAGTGAACCTGCCCAGGACAGCTCCGTGACTGTCCGCCGCAGGTGCCGGTTCGTCGGTCGTTGGGCGGGGGGGGGGGGACGCCCGGCGCGGACCGCCCCCCGCCAAACGACCACCAGTGACAGGTACAGGTCCCACCCGGAACGGAGACGAGACTTCATGAACCGGCGAACCAGGGCCGGCCGCAACACGACGGTGCTCGTGCTGGCGGTCGCGGGCGTCCTCACCGCGATGGGCGGCTGCGACCTGGTGCGGTCACCCGGGCGGGAGGCGGGCACCCCGCCTCCCGCCGCCAGCGCCGCCCCGACCAGGCCGGCGGCGACCGCGTCCGCACCGGAGAACCCGGCCGTCGCCCCGGGGTCGTCCGTCCACCGCGTCACGGTGCACGGGCGGAGCCGCACCTTCCGGCTGTACCGGCCGACCCGGCTGTCGCTGTCGACGCCGGTACCGCTGGTGGTGATGTTGCACGGCGCCCTGGGCAGCGGCCGCCAGGCGGAAACGACGTACGGGTGGAACGCCGTGGCGGACCGCCACGGCTTCGTGGTCGCGTACCCGGACGGGCTGAACCGGTCCTGGGCGGTCAGCCCGGACTGCTGCGGATCGCCGGCCCGGGACGGGGTCGACGACGTCGCGTTCATCGCCGAGACGGTGGCCACCGTCTCCGCCAGGCTGCCGGTCGACCCGGACCGGATCTACGCGACCGGGATATCCAACGGCGGGATGCTCGCCTACCGGTTGGCCTGCGACACCACCACCTTCGCCGCGATCGGGGTGGTGGCCGGTACGCTCCTCGGGCCCTGCCCGACACCGGCGCCGATCTCCCTGCTCCACATCCACGGCACGGCCGACGGGGTGATCCCGTACGACGGTCGCCCGGGGGTGCTGGACAACCGCGGAGCCGGACCGTTACCCGTCAGGATCAACGGCGGCCCGGTGTCCGACCAGATCGACAGGTGGCGGGAACTCGCCCGGTGTCCCACCCCGGAGGTCCGTACCACGGGAGTCGTCACCAGCTCGCTGGCCCGCTGCCCCGACGGGCGCGACGTCGACCTGATCACCGTCGCCGGCGCCGGACACCAGTGGCCGGGCGCGACCCAGCCGATCGCGGAACGCCTGCTCGGCCTGGATCCGCCCTCGACGGCGCTGACCGCCACGGAATCGATCTGGACCTTCTTCGACGCCCATCCACGCGTGGTCTGAGGTCCCGGCGGCATCGCGGAGGTGGGCGTCGCTGGCCGGCGCACGCTCTCCGGCCGGACGGGCGGTCGAGGAGCAGGGCCAGGACAGCTCGGATCACCAGCGGTCGGTGGCCCCGTCCGGAGGTCCGGTCCACTACCGCGGCCACGCGCAGTGGATGTGCGTGGCATGGTCGGCGTCGTCCCCCGGCCCCAGCACCTCCGTCGCCCCGTACGCCCGGCAGGCGTCCTTGAACGCCTGGTTGAACGGGTTGCTCGTGTTCACCGGGGCGCCGTTGACGGTGTCGACATCGAACGCCTTTCCGACGTAGTGCCGGGATGTGGCACCGTGCCTGCTTCCGGCGATCGCGGTCACCCGGAAGTTGAAACCGTTCTGCAGGTGCAGGCTGAGAATGCCTCGCAACATGTCGAGGTCGAGGTTCACACTGGTCCGGCCCACGTGGCTGAAGTCGCTGGTCTGGGCGGGCAGCCCGGCCGCGGTGTCCACGATGTTCTGGCGGGCTGTCGACGCCGGATCGGACTGCCCGCCGACGTGGAAGGTGAGCAGGTCGATGGCGGGAATGTCCCGGATCGCCGCCGCCGGGTTGTACGCCGGCAGGCCGGTGTTGAACACCCCCGACCCGATCGAGACCGACAGGTACGAGGTGCCCAGGCCGTAGCACGGGGACAGGTACCGCTGCGGGGCGGGAAGCGCGAAGCAGCCGCCCCACGGTGTCCCGTCCAGGGTTTGCAACGCCAGGTCGAACCCGATCTCCAACTGCCGCCCGCCGTCGTAGATGCGGCCGTCGATGAGGACCGCCCCGATGCTGTAGCCGTAGTGGTAGGAGGAGAAGTAGAAGGGGGCGGCCGCGGCGATGACGGCACCGTTGTAGCGGGAGCCGCCCGTCCGCTCGATCAGGTACGCCTGGCCGGCGCCCGCGAGGTAGAAGTTGCACACGATCTCGGCCAGGTAGTCGACCCTGGCCAGAGCGGTACCGTTCCGGGTCACCTGACCGGTGATGTACGGCACGCAGGTCGGTGGATTGTTCGGATCGTCCGAACCCTCGACCATCCGGGGCGCCGGGCCGGCTTTCGCTTTGCCCAACGTCATCCCCATGCCCGGCGGCAAGGACGCCTTCCGGCGGCCATCGGCGGTCCGCACAGCGGCATCCGGCGTGCGCCCGGACACGCCCGGCACTGCCTCGATCGGCCGGCCGGGCAGGCTCGGAACGGGCTCCCCCGACATGTCGGCCTGTGCCGGTACCGCCTGTCCCAACATCCCGACCAGCACGAACGCCGAGGCCAGCACCCCGGCCAACCACCGCCGACGGCGGGACCTCAGCGGTCCCAGCCCGGCACGGTCGATCCCGATCCCCGCAGCGGCGGCCGCGGCCGGCCCGGCCGTCGAGATGACCGCCGGTACGCCCCCCGGCAGCGGCAACTCGTCGCGTGTTCTGCCTGTTCCTGTCATGTTCCCCTCCATCGGCAGGGCAGCTGTCCGCCCACGGTGCCAATCCGGACTGAACGGCGACTGGCGAGTGGCTGGACGCGCCCGGGCGGTGAATAGGGCTGGTAGCCGGGAGCCGATCTCCCATATGATCCTGCCCCGGTCGGTCCGCTGCCCGAGCCTCGGACGACGTGGTGTTGTGCGGAGACCGAGCAGGCCCTGCTCGGCACCAACCTGTTCTCGTCACGAACCCTCGAAGGTGCCCGGATGCAGTTCTTCAAGGCCGCGAATCACTCGCGGTTCGGCCCCGTACCCTCGTTCGACCCGGCGCTGGACGACGGTGAGCTGGCCGCGGCCCGGGATGCCGCGAGGTGGGGCGACTGGCAGCCGGCGCGTGACGTCCTCGCCGCCGCGTACGGCGACTGGGAGCGCCGCGCACACCGGGTGAACGTGCTCGGCGAGTTCGCCGCCGGCCACCCGAAATGGCTCGACGCGTGGTCGACAGCGGAACCGACCAACGCCGCCCTGGCGGTGGTCCGGGCCCGCACGGAGATCGCCCGGGCATGGAACGCCCGAGGTGGTGGCTGGGCGAGCCAGACGTCCGACCGGGCCTTCCGCACCTTCGCCCAGATCCTCAACCGGGCGGAGGGACTGCTGGACCGGGCGACGGAGCTCGCCTTCGACGACCCGTCGCCCTGGATCTGGTACCTCTGGCTGTCGATCGGCCGCGAGGAGCCCTGGCCGGTGTTCGACCACCGGTGGAGCGAGTTGGTGGCCAGGGACCCGCACAACTATCTGGGACACGAGGCGAGGTTCCAGCGTACGTGTCGGAAGTGGGCCGGCAGTCACGAGCGGATGTACGAGTTCTGCCGCGCCGCCGCCGAATCGGCGCCACCCGGTTCGCCAGTCGCGGTACTCCCGCTCCAGGCGCACTTCGAGGTCGACCTCTGGGAGCGGGGACGGGGAGAGTCGCGGGCGAAGGGCATGGCGGCCGCCGTCCGGCTCTGGAGGAGCGACCAGGTCCGCGAGGACATCAACATCGCCACCGAGCGCTGGCTCGGCGGCGGTGCGCCGACGCACGCACTCGCGATGAAAACCCGTTCGGTGCTGGCCCGGGCGCTGACGATGGCCGACCGTCACCGGGAGGCGGCGACGCACTTCGCGGCGATCGGCCCCTACGTGAGCGACTACCCCTGGTACTACGAGGATTCCGGCGCCCGCGAGGGTTTCCTGCGGGCCCGCAAGCGGGCCGTGGTCGCGGCGTCCTGACCGCAGACCGGCTGACCCAGTTCGGTTCCGCTGTTCGCCACGGAGGCAAACAATGATCCAGTTTGAGGTCGACGGGGTCCCCGGACTCTTCGTCGAGGCCACCGGGCCGCTACGCGCCGGGCTGATGTTCCGGGTGGGCCGGGCGGACGAGTCACTTCCGCTGGCCGGGGTCACCCACCTGGTGGAACATCTGGCGCTGCACCGGCACGGGCTGCTGGAACACCACGCCAACGCGGACGTGACGGACGCGATCACCCACTTCTACACCACCGGTACGGACGCGGAGGTGGCAACCTTTTTTCACACCCTCTGCTCCTCCCTCGCCGACCTGCCGCTGGAACGGCTGGAGGTGGAGAAGGAGATCCTGCGGACCGAGGCGGCCGGGCGCGCCCGAGGGGTGAACGCAGACCTGCCACTGTGGCGTTACGGCGCCCAGGGATACGGCCAGGTCAGTTACCCCGAGTTCGGACTGCACCGGCTCACCGCCGACGACCTCCGAGACTGGGTCGCCGCGCACTTCACCCGGGACAACGCGGTGCTCTGGGTCACCGGTGCGGCGGTGCCGCCGGCACTGCGGTTGTCCCTCCCGGCCGGGACCCGGCGCCCCGGCCCGGCGCCCAGCTCGGCGCTCGAGACCACGCCTGCCTACTTCCAGGTCCCCGCCGACGGAGTGGTGATGGACTCGGTGGTGAACCAGAACGTGGCCAGCCGCCTCTTCGCCGCCGTCCTGGAGCGCGCCCTCTACCGGAACCTGCGGCTCGAGGCCGGGGTCAGCTACGCGGCCGTGACCGACTACTCACCCCGGGCGGACGGAATGGCGGTGCTCACCGCCTACGTCGACGCGCTGCCGGAAAAGAAGCGTGCCGCCCTCACCGGCTTCGTCGACACGGTCAAGCAGCTCGCCACCGCCGCGATCGACGAGGCGGAGCTCGAATCGGTCCGGGCCAAGGCCCTGGAGGCGCTCGCCCATCCCGACTTCGAGACGGGTCGGCTGCCGGGTGTCGCCGTGGACCTGCTCACCGGGCAGCCACTGTTCACCACGGGGCAGTTGGCCGAGCAGCTGAGGGCGGTGACCGTCGCGGACGTCCTCGCTGTCGCCGAGGCGGCCCACGCCAGCGCGTTGCTACTGGTTCCGTACGGTGTGTCGGCGTACGGCACCGGGTTCACCGCCGCGCCGAGCGCTTCCCTCTCGGCGGTCGCCGGAAAGCGGTACCGCTCCCGCGACGACACCGAATCGACCCTTGTTGTCGGTCCGGACGGGGTTTCGACCATCAGCGAGACCGGAAAGATCGCCACTGTCCGCTTCACGGACTGCGCAGCCCGGCTGTGCTGGCCCGACGGCGGAAGCGTCTTCATCGGCCGGGACGGCATCACGGTCGCGGTCGAGCCCACCCTGCACCGGATCGACGACGCCGCACTGGCCGACCTGACCAGCAATGTGCCGGACACCCTGGTCGTCCCGCTGCCGAAACGGGACCCGGACCAGATTCCCCGGCCCCGGCGGTCCCCGGACGAGACTCCCCGACCCGAGGCGTCGTCGACTCCCGCCCGGAAGCGTGAGTTCATGATCCTGGCCCCGCTCACGGCGGTGCTGGGTTGGGGTTTCATCAGCATGGCCAACGCGTGGACGCCGGAGGACGGTGAACTGGCCGAAAACCTGCTGCTGCTGATGTTGGTGCTCGTGACCATCGGGCTGGTCCGGGTCATCCTGGTCGGTATCCGGCGACTCGGCTCCGGTCACTGGTAGCCGGGCGCGGACGTCCGGCTACCACCAGGCGGTAATCCGGGCCGGAGCGGGCGTGGTCAGGCCCGACCAGATCGGCGCCGACGATGCTCGTCTCCTGCTCGGCCCGGGTCAGCAGCCGACCCGGATCGGCCAATCCGTCACGCGCGTACGGGCGGCCCGTGTGCACGGCGATCGCCGGCACGGAACAACCTCCCAGCAACTCGGTCAGCACCTCCCCGGTCGTCGTCACCAGCGCGGCGACGCAGAAGGTGACGGGCATCGTTGCCTTCAGGCCCACGGACACGGGTCCCCCAACGCTCGGAACCCGGGACACTGTGCCCCCGTCCGGGCACGACTGGGAAAGGAACGACCGAACCCGACCGCTCCCCCGGGGCATACGTCGGCCGGTGCGCAGGTCAGGGCCGTACGTCTGGTCACCGTTGCGGGTCTGAACGGGCGGCCGTCTTCGGTGTACGGTATAGCCCGTACGGTCCAGGTACAGCCGGACCTCGAAGGCCTTTCGTGAATCTTCGCTACGACCTCCTGGGCCCGCTGGTGGTGACACGCGACGACGGTCACGCCGTCGCGTTGGGTTCGGTCAAGCAACGCCTGCTCCTCGCCGCCCTGCTGCTTCGCCCGAACGAGGTCGTCGGCGTGGACGAACTCCGCGCCACCCTCTGGGCCGACGCACCACCGGCGTCGGCTGCCGCGAATCTGCGCACCTATGTACTGGGCCTGCGTCGGCGTCTGAACGACGACGGCGATCCGTCGCGGCTGCCCGCCGCCCCGGGCGGATACCTCCTGCGGGTCGAGCCCGGCGAGCGGGACCTGGACCGCTTCGACGCGGCGGCGTCGCGCGGTCGACGTGCGCTCGCCGCCAACGACCCCACGAACGCGGTCGCCGAACTCGGGACTGCCGTCGGCATCTGGCGTGGGGCACTGCTGGCCGACCTGCCACTGCCGACGCCGCTGGTGCACCTGGCCGGCCAGCTCGAGGAACGGCGGGCGCTCGCCGAGGAGGACTACGCCGACGCGCTGCTGGCCACCGGTGCCCTCCACGCGGCACTGCCCCGTCTGCGGGCGCTACTGGACCGGCATCCACTCCGGCAGCGGGCCTGGGGCCAGTTGATGCTGGCCCTGTACCACACCGGCGACGTGGCGGGCTCGATCGAAGCGTTCCAGCAGGCCCGGCGGGTGCTGGCCGCGGAGACCGGCATGGATCCGGCGCCGCGACTCAGCCGGATCCACGCCGAGATCCTGCGACGTGGTGACGTTCCGCTTCCGCGGCGGGCCCCTGCCGCCGACGGACTGCCGACGCCGGGGCCGTCCGCTCCGGCCGGTGGGGAGGGTGTACCGGGGTTGGCGGTTCGGTACGCCGGAGCCTCCCTGACGACGACGTCGGAAGCCGGTCGGGGCAACCGGCCCGGCCCTGTCGTCCCCCGGCAGCTTCCGCCGGAGACCGCGACGTTTGCCGGACGCGCCGCGCAGCTGCGCCGGCTGTCCGAACTGGCGGACGGCCCGGGGCAGGCAGGGGTGGTCATTTCCGTGATCACGGGCCCGGGCGGGGTCGGCAAGACCGCGTTGGCGTTGCACTGGGCACAAACGGTCGCACACCGCTTCGTCGACGGGCAGCTGTACATCAATCTTCGCGCGTACGATCCGAGCCGGACGGCGATGAGCGCGAACGAGGTGATCCACGGCTTCCTCGACGCGTTCGGCGTCCCACCCGCACGTATCCCGGTCAGCCTCGAAGCAAAGGTGGGCCTCTACCGCAGCCTGCTCGCCAACCGGCGGGTGCTGATCGTGCTCGACAACGCGGGCAGTGCGGAGCAGGTCCGGCCACTGTTGCCGGGCACCTCAGGTGGCGTCGTCGTGGTCACGAGCCGCAACCAACTCTCGGGGCTGGTCGCGGTCGAGGGCGCACACCCGCTACCGATGACCGTGCCCTCCCGCCCCGAGGCACGGGAACTCCTGGAACGCCGGCTGGGAACCGAACGTACGGACCCCGAGCCGGACGCGGTTGACGAGGTGATCGACAGGTGCGGCAGGCTGCCGCTGGCCCTCGCGATCGTCGCGGCCCGGGCCGCCGCCACGCCACGGACCTCCCTTGCCCAACTGGCGGCGGAACTGCACGACTCCCGGGCAGTCCTGAACATGGTCCCCGGCGGCGACGGGATCAGAGATCTCAGAGCAGTCCTCTCCTGGTCGTACCAGGCGCAACAGGGGTCGGTCGCACGACTGTTCCGGCTGCTGGGCCTGCACGTCGGCGTCGAGGTCAGCGTTGCGGCGGCGGCCAGCCTGATCGGCCTGCCGGCCGTCGAGGCACGACGTGCCCTGGCCGAACTGACCAGCGCGAATCTGATTGACGAGCACCGTCCCGGCCGCTACACCCTGCACGATCTCATGCGTGCGTACGCGGCGGAACTCGTCATGGAGACGGAGACCGAAGCGGAGCGCAGGGCCGCGCTGCGTCGGTTGTTCGACCACTACCTCCACTCGTCCCGCCTCGCGGACCGCCAGATCGCACCACAGCTCGACCATCGTCTGGAACCGCCGGCCCCCGGAGTCACCACCGTTGCGAGTCCCGACCACGAACGGGCCGTCGCGTGGTTCACGACCGAACATCAGGCCCTGCTCGCGGCGAGCCTGCGCGCCGCCGAGCTGGGCATGCCGGAGTTCGTCGCGCCGTTGACCGCAGCCCTCGACTCCTACCTGCACATGTCCGGGCGGATCCAGGACTGGGTCAGCATCCGGGAGTCCGCCCTGAGCACCGCGCGAACCTTGGGTGATCTCAGCGGTCAGGCCGCGGCGCACCTGGGTCTGGGCCGCGCCCACAGCAAGCTCGGCAGATTCGACACCGCGGAAGTCCATCTCCGGGAGGCGCTCCACATCTACCGCACGGTCGGGAACAGCACCGCCCTGGCGTACGCACACCTCGCGCTCAGCCACACTCTCGAGCGCAGCGGCCAGATATCCGCTGCGCTGGAGCACGCCCACAGTGCGCTCGACCGGTTCGTGGCCGAGACGCACCGGGCGGGTACGGCCCGTGCCCTCAACGCCGCAGGCTGGTGCCATGCCCTACTCGGCGACCACACCCGTGCCCTTCCCCTGTGCGAGCAGGCACTTGAGCTCTACCAGGAACTACGCATCATCCTCGGCGAGGCGAACACCTGGGACAGCCTCGGATTCATCCACCACCACCTGGGCGACGCGGCACGAGCAACCCACTGCTACGAGCAGGCGTTGCGACTGTCCCGCCGGGCCGACAGCCGCTTCTACGAAGCCGAGACACTGTTCCGGCTGGGCGACGCCTACCAGAGTGACGGAAGGTCCGCGGACGCCCACGACGTCTGGCGACAGGCGTTGGAGATCTTCGAGCTCACCGGCCACCCGGACACCGACAAGCTCCGCGCGAGGCTGTCCGGGGCGACGGAGCTGACGGTGCGCCCCACCTGACCGGTCGCCCCGGGTCTGCCAACCTGTTGCCGGTGCCGGACGCAGTGCCTTTCCGGTACAAATGGACGGGTGCTCATCCGCTTCGACCTTCTCGGTCCGCTGGTGGTCTGCCGCGAGGGCCGACCGGTTCCGCTGGGCTCGGTGAAGCAGCGTCTGCTGCTGGCGGCCCTGCTGATGCGGCCGAATGAAGTCGTCGGCACGGACGAGCTGGCCGCGGTGCTGTGGGCCGACGAGTCACCCCCGTCGGCGGCGGCCAACCTACGCACGTACGTGCGAGGGTTACGGCGGTCGCTCGGTGGCGGCGGGTCGTGGGAGGGGATCTCCGCCGCAGCCGGTGGCTACCGGCTCCGGGTGGGGCCCGACGAGCGGGATGTGGACCGGTTCGACGCGGCTGCGGCCCGCGGCAGAGACGCTCTCGCCGCCGGAGACGCGGTCCGGGCCGAGAGCGAGCTCGCCACCGCCGTCGCCATGTGGCGTGGAGCGGCGCTGTCCGATCTACCGTCGCACCCACTGCTGTCCCGGCGGGTCCGGCAGTTGGAGGAACGGCGGATGGTCGCCGAGGAGGACCTGGCCGAGGCGATGTTGGCGCTCGGCTCGTCGGCCGAGGTGGTCCAGCGGCTACGGGCCCTGCTCGACCGGCATCCGCTGCGGCAACGGGCGTGGGCCCAGCTGATGCTCGGTCTGTACCGCATCGGCGATGTGGCCGCCGCGCTCGACGCGTTCCGGCAGGCGCGGCAGGTGCTCGCCGAGCAGACCGGTCTGGACCCGGCACCGCAGCTGACCCGGTTGCACGACGACATCCTGCACCACCGCCCGAGCCTGGCGGTGCAGGCGGCCACCGGCTCGGGCGGTCCGGCGCCCGACGTCGCACCGCTGGAGCCGCTCGGTGGACGCCCCGAGCAGCTCCCTCTCGCGGTGTCCGGATTCGTGGGCCGCGGCGCCGAGCTGGCCAGCCTTGACACGCTCCTCGGCAGAGAGGGGCAGAGACCGACGACGGTGGCCGTCTCCGCGGTGTCCGGCATGGCCGGGGTCGGTAAGACCGCACTGACCCTGCACTGGGCGCATCGGGTGGCCGGACACTTCCCCGACGGCCAGCTCTACGCGAACCTTCGCGGGTACGACGAGGCCGACGTGGTGTCCCCGGCCGATGCGCTGCTCGGCTTCCTCGAGGCGCTGGGTGTGCCCCACGGCCGGATCCCGGCCAGCACGGAGGCGCGGACCGGGCTCTACCGCAGCCTGCTGGCCTCCCGCCGGATGCTCGTGGTGCTCGACAACGCACGCGACTCCGCCCAGGTACGTCCGCTGCTGCCCGGCGCCGGCAGGTGTGTGGTCGTGGTCACCAGCCGCGATCAGCTCAGCGGTCTGGTCGCCGCGGAATGTGCCGTCCCCCTGACGCTGGACGTCCTCACTCCCGAGGAGTCGATGAGCCTGCTGGCCAGCCGACTCGGCGCCAACCGACTCGGCGCCGAGCCAGCCGCGGCTGCCGGCATCATCGCCGCAACCGGCCGACTTCCACTCGCCCTGTCGATGGCGGCGGCCCGCATCGCGACGCACCCCTCGTTCCCACTCGACGCCTTCGCCGCCGAGCTGCAGGCGGCCGAGGCGAGACTGGACGTCCTGGCGAACGGAGACGCCCGGCGCGTCTTCTCCTGGTCATACCTGGCCCTGAGTCCGGACTCGGCACGACTGTTCAGACTGCTGGGGCTGCACCCCGGACCCGATCTGACGGCCGACACCGCCGCGGCACTCGCCGGAGTCCCCGTACCGGCCGTCGTACCGGCGCTGCGTGAGCTGACCCGGCTCCACCTGCTGACCGAACACGTACCGGGCCGGTACGCCTTCCACGATCTCCTGCGAGGCTACGCCGCCGAACTCGCCGGGTCGTCGGAGCACGCCGAGGAACAGGTGGCGACGAGGCACCGGTTGTACGACCACTACCTGCACAACGCCTATCCGGCCGCCCTGCTGCTCCAGCCGCAGTGGGCGCCCATCGACCCGGTGCCGCCGCTGCCGACGTACGCGGGCCGGCCCGCGACCGACCACGACACCGCGCTCGGCTGGTTCACGGCGGAGCAGCACGTGCTGCTCCGCCTGGTCGTCCAGGCCGCCGAGACAGGATTCGAGGCGTACGCCTGGCAGCTCGCCTGGACGCTGAACACGTTCCTCGCGCCGCGCGGGCTCTGGCAGGAGCAACTCGCCGCCCAGCAGGCCGCGCTCGCGGCCGCCGAGAAGATCGACGACATCGCCGGGCAGGCCGCGACCAACCGGCTGCTGGCCCGCGCGTTCACCCGGCTCGGTCAGCACGACACCGCCGAGGATCGGCTGAAGCGCGCGCTCGAACTACACGAGCGCCTCGGCGATCCGACCGGTCAGGCGCAGACCCTGCACAACTACTGCGAGCTCTGTTACCTGGGCGGCCGGCTGGACGAGGCACTCGCACACGGCCGCGAGGCGCTGCGGCTCTACCGGCTGGTTGGCAACGGCGCCGGGGAGGCACGGACGCTGAACGCGATCGGCTGGTTGCACGCCAGCACGGGCGACTACGCCCAGGCCATCGCGAGCTGCACGGAGGCACTGGCCCGCCAGCAGCGCAGCGGTGACCGTAACGGTCAGGCCGCGACGTTGGACAGTCTCGGCTTCGCGTACCACCGCCTCGGCGAACACGGTCGGGCACTGGGCTGCTACGAAGAGGCGATCCAGCTCTTCCGCGACTCCGCGGACCGGTACCACGAGGCGGAAACCCTCCTCCGGCTCGGCGACACGCGGGAGGCGTTGGCCGACCTCCCCGGGGCGGCGGCCGCCTGGCGGCGAGCGGCGCAGATCTTCGACGAGCTGGGCGATCCGGCGGCCGAGGAGGCCCGGCATCGTCTTGACCGTACGGGTTGATCCCCTGGTCAGCGGGTCGGGCCAGCCGTCGGCGGGCGGGCGGCGGAGCACGGCTGGTCGTGGTCGTCGGACAGACCGGATGACCGCGGGTGGGTGGTTGGCCTGTACGCCGGTTGTGCCTGGGATGTACGCACCCCGCCGTACGGTTTGATCATTCGCTGCAAGACCAGCTCTACCTGGAGGATCCGTACTCATGCGTAAATCCATCGTGGCCGCCGCGACGGCGCTGACCGGCCTCGCCGTGGCCGGAGTCATCGTGCCCGCCGGGCCGGCGGCCGCGGCGCTCAGCGACGTTCCCGCGGACTGCGGTGTCTCCACGGCGGCGTACCGATCGGACGGGCAGCGGCTCAGCTACGTCTACTCTGGCCAGACAACCAGCACCAAGGCCTACGTCAACGACAACCTCGGCTGGGTACCGACGGCGCACCAGCAGATCGGCGGTGCCGGTGACGACACCTTCTTCCGCAGCACCGAGTACGCCGCCCACCCGACCGACGGCTGGCTCTACAAGGTGAGCCGTCAGGGCGAGTTGGTCGACGGCACCTGGCGGATCACCGCGCAGAGCGCCAGCCACCTCAAGGACGGCTTCGCCGGTACCCGCATCCTCGCGACGGCGTCGCCGTACCTCTACCGGGTGGCAGGCACGTCGCTCTACCGCTACACGGAAACCTACGTGGACGACGTGTTCACCCTCACGTCGCCGGTCAGGCTGACCACCTCCGGCTGGGACACGGTCAACACACTGACCTACGAGCGCACCGAGGAAACAGGCACCGCCGCCGTGGACGTGCTGATCGGCACCAAGAGCAACGGCGAACTCAAGGAGTGGCGGATCAACCGGGCCACCCCGACGACCATCACCTCGACGGTGTTGAAGGCCAGCGGCTGGGCGGGCTTCACCAGCCTCAGCACGGGCTACTGCTCCGCGCACCCCGACGGTCGGGCGCTGCTCGGGATCAAGGCCACCGGCGCGGCCTCCGTGCACTTCGACGCCGACGCGACGGACGGGGTCGGCACGGACCTCAAGGGCGGCTCCCTCGGCACGCTCGGCTGGACCGCGAAGGCCTACGGCCAGTAGCCGTAGGTCGTCCGTCCGGGGTCGTCGATCCCCGGACTCGGGTAAAGCGCGGTGCCGACGGTCCCTGCCCGGGATCGTCGGCACCGCACCGTTGTCCCAGACTGCGCCGACAGGTTCCGTCGGTCCAGACGACCCGGACCGGCGCGGTGCCTGTCGCCTGCGTCGAAACTCGCGGCCGCGACGGGCCGACGTTGGTGACCCGACCTCGACCGGTGGCTGTCCGGTGCTCGGGTTGTGATGCCGTCCTTGCGGCTAGTCGAACACCTCGAACCGGTCCAGGAGTAGGCCGGTCTCGTCGGACAGTACGGCGGCCTCCAGTTCGAGCAGCGGTATCGCGCCGTTCCCGCCGTCGGCCTGTTCGACGTATGGTCTGCCCACGTACGGGTTCCTGCTGGTGCCGGTGAGGTCGGGGTGGTGACGCCAGTGTGCGTCGCGATGGCGCCGGGCGATCTCGCCGACGTACCAGACCGCTCCCTGGACGAAGCTGTCGTTCACCGGTTCGCGCAGGTCTTCCCTGACCGGGATCCGGCGTCGTACGACCTGTTCGAGTGCCAGCAACGGCTTCGGGCTGAAGTCCAGATCGCCGACCCGCCCGGTGGCGGCGGCCCACTCGGGGCATCCCTGTTCCCGGCTGGTCAGCCAGTGGGTCAGCCAGGAATCGGCCGAGGCGGCGTCCGAAGTCCCACTGCGCAGTGCCGGCCGATCGGTACGGTGCGCTCCACCGATCGTGAGCAGTACCTCCCCGAGGTAGCCGCCGGCCGCCTCGGCGAGTCCCCCGCGTGGCGGCTGCCCAGCCGGGGTCTCGGCGAGCAGGGCGTGTTCGAGGTCGCGCAGGGACTCGACGGAGTGATCGAGGGCCTCGTCGGGCCCGACCACAGAATCCTGCAGTCCCGCCAGCATCGGCTCCAGCCGCTCGCGCCAGTCGTCGAGCTTTGCTTCGCTCACGTCCCGCAATGAGCCAGCACCTCTCATCGTGGCTGTCGCTCGATCTGGAGGTGATGCTGGGCGAGGCTGTCCTGGACGATCGGGGAAGCGCGCTGGTCCGTCAGCGCTCGACGTCGTCGATGCGACAGATTGCCGACCCGACCGCGACCCGTCAGGTACGCAGAACGCCCGCAGGGCCGCTGTCGGCGCTCGTCGTGGCCGGTGTGTTGTCGGCGCCGCCAGCGCACTCGTGGTGGCCCGGGTCTGGCGCCGGCTCTCGCCCGCGACAACAAGCGGCGTGGTCGGTACACGAAGCCAGCTTCCAGCAGCACCAGGCCCAGAGCCGCCGCAACGTCACGGACCTGGGTGACCACGACCGGACCGAGGTCAACCACACCCTGGTCCGGTTCGTCGACGACTACTTCGGCCCCGGCCGGGGAATCGTCGCCGCCCGGTGCGAGGAGATCATGGCCCTGGTCGGCCCGCTCGCTCCGGCAGGACGAATCAGTCGTACTTTGGGACGATCTGGAGTCGCACCACTATTCGTACGATGGTTCCGTGCCCCCTCGCCTACGCGCCGTGTTGTCCGAGCCGCGCGTACCGCACGCCCCGGGGCCCGCCGGGCGCGACTGGGCGTTGATCGCCGTCCTCGCACCGGCGATCGTGCTGGAGGGGATCGCCCGACCCGACCTGCCGTGGCGCGTGGGCTGCCTCGTCATCGCGCTCGCGCTGCTGCCCACACTGCTGTGGCGGCGGACGAAGCCCCTCGCGGTGGTGGCGATCGCGTTCGGCTTCACGGCGGTCGCCCCGTTCGTGCTGCCCGGCGACGCCTGCCAGATGTACACGACGAGCTTCCTGGTCCTGCTGACCTACGCGCTGTTCCGCTGGGGCTCCGGCCGGGATGCCGTGCTCGGCTCGGTCTTCGTGACGGCCAAGGTGGCCGCCGCCGGCCTGGCCGGCCCGATCAACGGCAGCGAGTTGACCGCCGGTTTCGCGGTGATGTTCGCCGCTGCCACACTCGGCGTCGCGGTCCGCTTCCGCGCCGCCGCCCGGCTGCGCGAACTCGACCGGGTCAAGTCGCTGGAACGCGAGCGGCTCGCCCGCGACCTGCACGACACCGTGGCCCACCACGTCTCGGCGATGGCGATTCGCGCCCAGGCCGGCATCGCCGCCTCGACCAGCCAGCCGGACGCGGCCGTCGAGGCGCTCCGCGTGATCGAGGCCGAGGCGTCCCGCGCGCTCGCCGAGATGCGCGCGATCGTCCGCGTCCTGCGCCGGGACCAGCCCGCCGACCTGGCGCCCCGCCCGCAGGTCGCCGACATCACGCGGCTCGCCGACGGCCACACCGGACCGGCCGTCGACGTGGAGATCCGCGGCGATCTCGAGGACCTCCCGCCCACGGTCAGCGCCACGCTCTACCGCCTGGCCCAGGAGTCGGTCACCAACGCCCGCCGGCACGCCCGGCACGCCACCCGCATCGAGGTCAGCGTCGCGGTCGACGACACCTCCGTACGCCTGCGGGTGAGCGACGACGGCGAGGCCGGCGACGGCCGCCCGGCAGGCTCGCCCGGCTTCGGCCTGATCGGCATGATGGAGCGGGCCGACCTGCTCGGCGGCATCTGCCAGGCCGGCCCCGATGCCGGCCAGGGATGGACCGTGACCGCCGTACTCCCCCGGGCCGGGGTCGACGGGTGACGGTGCGCGTGCTCGTCGCGGACGATCAGGAGATCGTCCGCACCGGGCTCACCATGATCCTGAACGCGCAGCCCGGCATCGAGGTCGTCGGCGAGGCTGGCGACGGCCGTCGGGCGGTCGAGCTCGCCCGGCGGCTCCACCCCGACGTCTGCCTCTTCGACATCCGGATGCCCGGCATGGACGGTATCGAAGCCACCCGGACGCTCGCCGGGCCGTCGGTCGCGGATCCGCTCGCGGTGGTCGTCATCACCACCTTCGACCTCGACGACCACGTGTACGCGGCACTGCGTGCGGGGGCCCGGGGTTTCCTGCTCAAGGACGCCGGCCCGGTGCTGCTCGCCCAGGCCGTGCACGCGGCCGCCAACGGGGACGCGCTGATCGCGCCGAGCGTCACCACCCGGCTGCTGAAGGCGTTCGCCGACGCGGGGCCGGTCGCGCGGCCGAAGCAGCCGATCGAGGCGCTCACCGACCGGGAGGAACAGGTACTGGTCGCGGTCGCCCGGGGCCGTACCAACAAGGAGATCGCCGACGAGCTCTACATCACGCTGAGCACCGTCAAGTCGCACATCACCAGCCTGATGACCAAGCTCGGCGTGCGTAACCGGGTCGAGATCGCGATGTGGGCGTACGAGACGAACCGCACCCGGCCGCGCGGCTGACGGCGCCGGGCGGGCGTCGTCCGCCGGAAGTACGACGACGGCGTACGACCATGGGCCGGCCGGATCGCGGCCCTTCTGTCGATGAACCGGGGCGGGTACGGCGGCCACCATCGACGGCATGACGATCCGCGAGTGGCGGCTGCCGGCCGCGTTGATCCTGCTGGGCCTGGTACCGATGATCGCCGGTGCGGCCCGGCTGACCGAGCTGGGTGCCGGACCGGAGGTCACCCCGGCCAACGCCCGCTTCGTCGCCGAGCCGCTGCCGGTGGTGCTGCACGTCGTCGGCGCGATGGTCTACACGATCCTGGGCGCCTTCCAGTTCGTACCCGGCCTGCGCCGCCGACGCTGGCACCGCCTCGCCGGCCGGGTACTCGTCCCGTGTGGACTGACGGTCGCCCTCTCCGGCCTGTGGATGGCGTTCGCGTACGACCTGCCGGCCCACGACAACAACGTGCTCGCCGGCCTGCGGCTCGTCTTCGGCTCGGCGATGGCCGCCGCGATCCTGCTCGGCCTCGCCGCCGTGCTGCGCCGCGACTTCACCCGGCACCGGGCGTGGATGGTGCGCGGCTACGCGATCGGCCTCGGCGCCGGCACGCAGGCGTTCACGCACGCGCCGTACCTCCTGGCCACCGGCGAACAGCCCGACGGCAACACCCGGGCCGGGCTGGTGCTCGCCGGATGGCTGATCAACCTCGCTGTGGCCGAGTGGTATCTGCGGCGATCACCCAACCGGAAATGATCAACCGGGTCGTTCGGTGTCCCTTGTCACGGTGCTTTCTGACGGTGGCGCCGCGCCTCTCCACCCGGCAGCCGTCCCCGGGGGTCGAAGCGGACCCCCTGGCCACGGGCCTTTGGGGTCGCAGGTGAGTTGGAACAGCTGTGCGCCCGCGACCCGGAGGCGGCGCGGGCCCCCTATGTGCTTCCCAACACCCACGTCCAGCAGCGCCAACAGCGTGTTGCCAAGTGCGCTGTCACGGCCGACGAGCGAGCGCCCTTCCCCAAGTCACTTCTGCCGCCCGGGTCGGCGGACGCGTCCGCCGATCGCAGGCTTCCGCGCTCGCACCGCCGTCGGGAATGCGCCGTCGTCGGGGCCGCCACCGCCGCGCCTGCCGGGGAGCAGGACGCAGAAAAGCCCGCGCGGGGGGCATGGTCAACGGAGCCGCCGGTTGCGAAACTGCTTCAATACTGCGTTGGCGGGGGGCGGTTCGGGCTCCCGACGCATTACGCGACCATGCGTGCCGGCCGGGTGACACCACGTACCTGCTCGGCGGACCCGATCGCTACCCGAGGTTGGCTCGATGGCGACACGACCCGGACGGGGGAGGGAATGTCCAGCACGACGCTGTCCTTGCCGCAGCCGTCCGCCCGGGCGCCGGAGTTCGGCCAGGACGCGCTCATCGTCTGCGAGAACCTGGTGCGGATCTACCAGACCGGTTCGATCGAGGTACAGGCACTGCAGGGACTCGACCTGACCGTGGACAGCGGTGAGATGGTCGCCGTCGTCGGCGCCTCCGGGTCGGGCAAGTCGACGCTGCTGTCCATCCTGGCCGGAGTCGACGCGCCCACCGCCGGGCGGGTCCGGGTCGACCGGTGGAACCTGCTGGCGATGTCCCGCGCGGACCGCGTGGACTACCGGCGGCACACCGTCGGGTTCGTACGGCAGCAGACGGCGAGCAACCTGATCCCGTACCTGACCGCACGGGAGATGGTCGACCTGCCGATGACGGCGGCCCGTACCGCGAAGAAGCAGCGCCGGAAGCGCACAACCGAACTGCTGGGCAGTCTCGGTGTCGCCGACTGCGCCGACCGGCGCCCCGCGCAGCTCTCCGGCGGGCAACAGATGCGGGTCGCGATCGCGGTGGCGCTGGCCAACCAGCCGCAGGTCCTGCTCGCCGACGAGCCGACCGGCGAACTGGACGCCGCCACGTCCGCGGAGGTCTTCGGCGTGCTGCGGGACGTCAACCGACGGTACGGCGTCACCGTTGTCGTGGTGACCCACGATCCGGAGGTCAGCGGCCAGGTCGAACGGACCGTCGCGATCCGGGACGGGCGCACCAGCAGTGAGGTGCTGCGCCGTACCACCACCGACGCGGAGGGCGACACGCACACGATCGCCGAGGAGTACGCCGTGATGGACCGGGCCGGGCGGGTCCAGGTGCCCCGCGACTTCCGCCAGGCGTTGGCGCTGACCCGACGGGTCCGGCTGGCCCTGGAACCCGACCACATCACGATCCGTCCCGACGCGGGCAG
The DNA here is from genome assembly GCF_039871735.1 of Plantactinospora sp. B24E8. Lineage (NCBI taxonomy): Bacteria > Bacillati > Actinomycetota > Actinomycetes > Micromonosporales > Micromonosporaceae > Plantactinospora > Plantactinospora sp. B24E8. Next base: position 8,854 of record NZ_JBDPMH010000020.1, on the reverse strand, counting down.
CGGCGAATGAGCATCGAGCCGCTGCTGCGCGTGCGCGGCGTGCACCGACGCTTCCACACCGGCCCGACCGTCGTGCACGCCCTGCGCGGCGTGTCGTTCGACGTGGCCGCCGGCTCCATGGTGGCGCTCGTCGGTCGGTCCGGCTCGGGCAAGACCACCCTGCTCAACATCATCGGCGGCCTGGACCGCCCGGACACCGGTACCGTGCACGTCGACGGCACCGACGTCACCGCGCTCGACGAGGACGGTCTGTCCCGGCTGCGGCGCGAGAAGGTGTCGTACGTCTTCCAGAGCTTCGGGCTGATCCCGGTGCTGTCGGCGGCGGAGAACGTCGCCGCCCCGCTGCGGCTGGCCCGCCTCGCGCCGGCCGAGCGCGAGCGGCGGGTCGAACTGCTGCTGGAGCTGGTCGGCCTGGCCGACCACGCCCGGCAGCGGCCGGCCGAGCTGTCCGGCGGCCAGCAGCAGCGGGTGGCGATCGCCCGCGCGTTGGCCGCCTCGCCCCGGCTGCTGGTCGCCGACGAGCCCACCGGGCAACTGGACGCCGAGACGGGTCTGTCGGTGATGGCCCTGCTGCGCGGGGTGGTGGAGTCCGAAGGCGTCACCGCGCTGGTGTCGACCCACGACGCGGTGATGATGGCGTTGGCCGACCGGGTGATCCGCATCCAGGACGGGCAGCTCGACGAACCGGCGGCCGGGCAGCCCGACGAGCACGTGCCGGTCGCCAGGTGACGATGCTGAGACTGGTCAGCCGCCGCGCCCGCGCGCAGTGGCCGTTGCTGGCCGCCCTCCTCGGGGTCGTCACGGTCGGCGCAACCCTGCTGGGCACCTGCACCCTGCTGGGCACCCGCACGGCCGAGCGGGCGCTGGAGGTCGCCATGGCCCGCGCCGCCCCCGGTGCCGTCGAGGTGACCGCGTACACCAGCACCGTCGAAGGCCGGGACGCGTCATCCGTCGTCGCCGACACCCGCACCGTGCTGACCTCCGCGCTCGCGCCGTTCCCGGTGACGACGACCGCGCGGGCGTCGACCGTGCTGCGTGCACTGCCGCCAGCGCTCGCCCCGGGCACCAGCGTCCCGGCCCAGGCGTACCTGTCGGGGCTGGACGACCTGCCGGCCCGAGCCCAGCTCGTCACGGGGCACTGGCCAGCCGACCCCGGCGACGCGGTGGTGCTGGAGTCCACCGCCCAACTGCTCGACCTCACCCCCGGTCGCCGGTTGCGCCTCGGCGCCGAGCTGGCGCACGCGCCCGTCCCGGCCCTCGACGTGACCATCGTCGGTGTCGCACGCCCACTGCCGGGGCGTGGCTGGGACCGCGACCCGCTGGCCGCGGCCGGCTCTGCCACCGGCTACCGGGACGGCCGCTTCGGGCAGCCCGTCAACGCCTACGGCCCGTTCATCCTCGACCTCGCCGACCTGGTCAGCACCGGTGCCACCCTCGACCGGCTGGAGGTCACCGCTCATCCGGACGTGTCCCGCCCCAACCACCGCGACCTCGAGACCGCAGCCGGGGCCGTCCGCGCTGCCGACCGCCGGCTGGCGGGCACCCTCGGCGACCGCGTCCGGCTCGCCCGCGTCTCCTCCGAACTGCCGCTGACCCTGCGGACCGCCGACGACCAGCGGCAGGTCACTGCCGCCGTCGTGCTCGCGATCGCCGTCCTCGGCGGCGTCCTGGCCGCGACCGCGCTCGCCCTCGCCGGCCGGCTGACCGCCGGCATGCGCGCCGACGAGGCCGCCCTGCGGTCCGCCCTCGGCACCAGCCGCGGCCAGCTCGCCGCCACCGCGATACTCGAGGCCGGGGTCGTCGCCGCCCTCGCCGCCGCCCTCGCGATACCGGCCTCGTCGGCCGTGCACGCCGGCCTGACCCGCCTGCCGCCGCTGGACGGCGCCGGCCTGACCGTCCGGCCGGCCGTCACCGGCGCCCAGGTGGTCGCGGTCGCCGGCGGCGCGCTGGTGCTCGCCGTCGTACTCATCGTCCTGGCGGTCCGGCCCGTCCCGGCCGCCGGCGACCGGCGCAACCGGCGCGAACTCCTGGCCCGATCAGGCGCCGACCTGCTGCTCGCGGTTTTCGCCGCCGCCGGGTGGTGGCAGCTGTACGCGCAGCCCACCGCCGCCAGCCCACGCGTCGACACGGTCCGGGTGCTCGCGCCGGCGCTGCTGCTCACCGCAGGCGTCACCCTGGTGCTCCGGGTGGTGCTGCCCGCCCTGCGCGGCGCCGACCGGCTGGCGTACCGCGCCCGCGGGCTGGTGCTTCCGCTGGCGGCCGCCGAGGCCGCCCGCCGGCCCCAGGCGGTCGCCGCCGGGCTGCTCGTCGGGCTGGCCTGCGCGGCCGGGACCTTCGGCGTCGCCTTCGACGCCACGTGGCAACGGTCGCAGCACGACCAGGCCGAACTTTCCGTCGGCACCGACCTGACGCTCACCCTCGGCACGGCGCCGGTCGCCGGGCAGGGCGCGTTGGTCAGCGTGGCCACCTCGGGGGCGGTGAGCCCGGCCGTCGACCGCGGTATCGCCGTCGGGCAGTGGCTCGGCACCGCCGGCGAGGCGCCACGCCTGGTCGCCGTCGACACCACCCGCGCCGACGCGCTGCTGCGCGGGCGGCTGGACGGCGACCGGAGCTGGACGGAGGTGGGAGCCGCGCTCGCCCCACCTGCCCGCGTCACCGGCCTCGCCATTCCGGCCGGTGCCCCGCTCGTCCTGAGCGGAACCGCGCCGGGCGGGCCCTCGCTCGCCGTGACGCCCCGGCTGCTGCTGCAGGACGCCACCGGCCTGCGCACACCCTGCACCGGTCCCCCCGTGCCGCTCGACGGGCGGGAACACCGGCTGCCCGGGTGCGCGACCGCCGACGGACTGCGGCTCGTCGCGGTGTCCCTGCCGGTCGTGGCCGACCCCGGCCGGCCGAATGGCGGGTCCGACGCGGTCGGCGGCCCCATCGCCGTAGCCGTCACCCTCACCGTGCCGCCCGTCGGCTTGGTTGACGGATCGGAGTGGACCGCCACGTCCGCGCCACCGGTCGCGACGAAGTTGCGCGACCCGGCCGTCGTGCTGTCCGCCACGCCGACGGGGACCGAACTGCGGATGGCGGCGACCGTCGACCTCGACGGCGCCCCGGACGCCGCCCGGAACCTCGTCGCCACCGCCTTCCCGGACCCCGGCCCGGTGCCCGTCGCCGTCTCCGCCCGCTTCGCCAGCGAGGTCGGTGCCGACATCGGCAGACAGCTCAGCATCACGGTCGGCACCACCCCCGTCCCGATCGTCGTCACCGAGGTCGTGCCGACCGTCCCGTCCGCCCCCGGCGCCGTGGCCATCCTGGCCGACCTGGACACGTTGTCCCGCGCACGTGCCGTCACCGGCGATCTGACGTTCCCGGTCGACGCCTGGTGGGTCGGCCACCCGGCCGGGCCCGGTGCCGCCGAGCGGGCCACCGCCCTGCACCTGGGCACCGTCACGACGCGCGAGGCGGAGACCGCCCGCCTCACCGGCAGCCCGCTGCGCGCCGGGCTGCCGGCCGCGCTCCGGCTGATCGTCTCGGCCGCGGTCCTGCTGCTGCTCGCCGGCGTCGTCCTGCACGTGACCTGCGACCTGCAGGTCCGCGCCGTCGAGGTGGCACGGCTACGCGGCCTGGGGATGTCCCGGCGCGGCATCCGAACCGTGCTGCTCGGCCAGCACGCCGGCGTTCTGCTGCCGCTGCTGGTGGCGGGCGCGGCCGTCGGCGCGCTCGCCACCCGCGTCGTCGTACCCCTGCTCATCCGTTCCGACACCGGCGGCGCGCCCATCCCGGCCGCCCAGCCACACTGGCCCTGGCCAGCCGAGGCCGCACTGCTCGCCGCGCTGCTGGTCGGGTGCACGCTCGCGGTCGCCGTCGTGGTCACCGTCCAGGTCCGCCGGGCCGACGCCGCGCACCTGCGGGTGGCGCCGTGATCCGATGGCTGACCCGCCGGTGGCCGGCGCCGCACTGGCCCAGCGTCCGCGGCCGTGCCCGCGCCGATGCCGGACCGCTGCTGCTCACCGCCGCCGTCATCGCGGCCGTCGCGCTGCTCGCCGGGGCCGTGCCGGCGCTGCTGCGCGCCGCCGCCGACGACGCCGTCCAGGACACGGTCCGCCGCGCCGGCGACGATCCGGACGTCCTGGTATACGCCGGCTGGGAGCGCGACGACGGCCTTAACGGCGGACGGGTCCGGACACCCCGCCTCGCCGAGGACGTCGACGACTTCCGTGGCCGGGCGGCAGACACGCTCGGGCCCGACCTGGATGCCGCTCTGCTCCCGCCCGTCGCCGTCGTCGACGGCCCGGTCCTCGGCATCACCGACGGCAGCGTGCTGCGTACCTTCCGGTTCACCTACCTGGCCGCCGACACCGGCGGCCCGGACGTGACCTGGATCGCCGGCAGCGCGCCCGGCCCCGCCGGCCCCGACGAGGCCGTCGAGATCCCCTACCACGGACCGCCGTGGCCGGTCCAGGTCGGGCTCTCCGAGGCGGACGCCGCCGCACTCAACCTCGGCCCCGGCGACCGGATCCCCGTCAAGGACGGCCAGGGGCGTGACAAGGACGTACGGATCAGCGGGATCTACCGGCCCACGGACAGCGCCGACCCCGCCTGGAGCCTCGCCCCGGCGCTGCTGCGCCCCGTGCCCGGCGCCGACGGCGTGGGCACCACCCGGTTCGCCGGCCTGCTGTCGCGCGAGTCGCTGCCGGACGCCCGGCTCGCCGTCGACGAGGACCAACTGCGGCGCAGCGTCCGCTTCGCCCCCGACCCCGGCGCGCTCAGCTGGGACACCGCCGCGGCGCTCGCCGGCACGGTGGTCGAGCTCAAGGCCACCTCCGGCTCGTCGAGCGACCGAGACCAGTCCCTGAAGTGGGAATCGCGGCTCGACACCGTCCTGCGCGACGCCCGCACGCAGGTCATCGCCGCTTCCGCACAGGCCGCCGTGCTGCTCGCCGGGGTCCTGACCGCCACGGTACTGGTCCTGCTGCTCGCCGCCGACCTGCTGGTCCGCCGCCGCACCCCGGCGCTGGGCGCCGCCCGGCACCGCGGGGCGGCGCTGCCCGACCTCGGTGCGGAACTGCTGATCGAGTCCGTCGTGCTGACCCTGTCGGCCGCCGCCGCCGGGCTCGCGCTCGCCCGCGCGGCCGCTGCGGGCGTCTCCTGGTCCTGGACCGTTCCCGTGGTCCTGGCCGGTGCCGTCGCCGGACCGGCGTTCGGCACCCTCGCCGCCGCCCGAGCCAGCCGCGATCGACGCCAGCCCGCCAACCGGGCCGCACGACGCTGGATCCGCGGCACCGCCCAGCTGCGCCGTACCGCCCTGGAGGCCGCTGTCCTGATCGCCGCGGTCGCCGCCTTCGTCGCGCTGCACCAGCGTGGGCTCCTGCCCACCGCCCACGACGGCGACACCGACGAGCTGACCGGCGACCTGGTCCTGCCCATGAGCGCCCTCGCTCTGGGCATACTCGTCGGCGCGCTCGTCCTGCTGCGGCTGCTGCCCCTCGGGGTGCGGTTGTGGCTCCGGCAGGCCCTGCGCTCGCGCCGCCCGCTGGCCGTGTTCGGCGCCGCCCGGGCGGCCGCGACAGCCGGGCGGGCGCTGCCCCTGCTGGTGCTGGTCAGCGCGACGGCGCTGGCGTCGTTCGCGCTCATCCTCGGCGCCACCGTCGCCCGGGGTCTGGACGACGGCGCGTGGCGCACCGTCGGTGCCGACGCCCGCCTCGACCTCGGCGCCGAGGCTACGGCCTCCACGCCGGCACTCGCCGAACGCATCGCTGCCGCACCCGGGGTAGGGCAGGTTGTCGTCGCGCAGGTGACCGACTCGGCGCGTATCTTCGCCGACTCGACGGCGCTCGCCCCACGCCTGGTCATCGTGGACGCCGCCGCGTTCCAGCGCCTGCTCGCCGCCACCCCGCTGCCCGACGCGCCGGCGCTGGCCCGGCTCACCGCACCCGGTCCCGGCCCCGGGGACGTCCCGGCGCTGGTCCGGTCGAGCGACGGCAGCCTGCGAACCGGCACCCGGCTGCAGTTGCCCCGCGACGGCGCCCCGGCGATCCGGCTCGCCGCCGTCGGTACCGCTCCCTCCGTCGGCGGCGCCAGCGACATCGTCATCGTGGACGCCGCGGCGCTCGCCGACGCCGGACTGTCCGCCGTGCCGAACACCGTCTGGGTGACCGGCCCCGGCGCGGCGCGGGCCGTGTCGAACAGCGGCGTCGCCGCCGACGTCGTCCTGCGCGCGGACGTCCTGCGGGCGCAGCGGGCGGCCCCGCTGAGCGCGGGGTTGCTACGGCTGGCGTGGGCATCCGCCGCGGTGCTGCTGGCGCTGGGGCTGCTCGGCCTCACGCTCGCCGCCGCCGCGGGTGCGTCGGAGCGGTGGCAGACCCTGACCCGGCTGCGAACCCTCGGTCTGCGGCCACGCGACGCCCGCTGGGTCGCCGCCGGAGAGCTGCTGCCGCCGGTCGTGGTCGCCGCGGTGTGCGGCCCGCTGCTCGGGGCCCTGCTCGCACACCTGACGCTCGGCCCGCTCGACCTGCGGCTGCTCACCGGTCAAGCCGCCGACCCGGCGGCGGTCCTGCCGTGGTGGATGCTCGGCCTGGTGGGCGTGGCACTGCTGGCGGCAGCCGCCACGGTCGTCCCTGTCGAGTCGGCGCTGCAGCGGCGCGACCGGCTGGGCGAGGTGCTCCGGGCGGGCGAGTAACGGCCTGGTGGTACTCACGTACCAGCGGGGTGTCCGGGTATCCCTGATCAGGACCCTGATCGCTGCCGCCGTTCGAGGGCGGCGCGTAGCCGGTCGTCGGTCGGGGCGTGTTCGCGGAGCGCGGCCACCGCCGTGGGGACGTCGCGGATCACCATCGAATACTGGATCGAGCCCACCAGCCGCGCCTGGTTGGGGAAGCCGCCCGCCGCGCTGGCGTTCACCACGGTCGCCCGCGCCGGTCCCGTTCCGGTGGCGACGGCCACGGCGGTGCTGGCCAGCAGCAGGCCCGCAGCGCCCGACAGCTGGGCGAGCCTGGATCGAGTTCGCATCGTCCACTCCACTTCGTACCTGCCGTCGGATGTTCGCGCCCCGACGGGGCGACGCGGCAGGTAACCCACGATCCGTGGTGGCCTCACGGCCGCCTCAGTGCCGCGTCAGCGTCGGATCGGGCCGGGTGCGGTACGCGGCGCCGCGCCACGGAACCGGATCACTTCGACGTCCAGGATCAGGTGGTTCCAGACCGCTCGGGAGGCTCGACACGAGGTTTCCTGGTGACGCGTGGACCACGCCGTCGGTGTGATCCGGGCGGGTCCGGCGTGACGCCGGGCCCGCCCGTTTCCGTCCGGCCTGATTCAGAGGTGTGGGGTCCCGCCCTGCGCTGTGCAGATCCGCACGCCCTCGAACAGGATGTCCGTCGAGTCGGCCAGGATCATCTCGCGAGTGGCACGAGACTGAACCGCTGGTTGGTCTGTCCGTGGCAGTCGTACAGCTGGATCTGCGCCCCGTTGGCCGTACTCCAGACGTCCAGGCACCGCCCGGACTGCACACCAGTGATCGTCCCGTTGGAATTGACGTTCCACTGCTGGTTCGTCTGACCGTGACAGCTGTAGATCTGCACCGCCGCACCGTTGCCCGAACCCGCCGCGTCCAGACACATGTCCCCGTACACCCGCAGTTGCCGGTCCGAGGTGTACGTCCAGGACTGCTGCGTCTGCCGGTTGCAGTCGTAGAGCTGCACCCGGGTGCCATTCGTACGAGAAGCGTTCGGCACGTCGACACACCGACCCGACTGCACCCCGACGATCTCACTGGCAGAACCGGGCGGACCCGTCGGTGGCACGGTAGGCGAAGCGGTGGGAGTCGCCGGCGGTGTCGTCGGGTCCACCGGAGGATTGGTGGGCAGCAACGGGCACGTGCTGCGGTAGGTGACCACGCCGCTGGAGTCCAGCAGCGGGCAGAGGAACTGGCTGTACCGGGTGTCGTTGTCGATGAACATCTTGACGAACGGCAGCATCGTCCGGATCATCACCGGGTTCGACCGCCCGACCATGAACCCGTGATCCGCACCGGCTACCTCCAGGTAGACGCTCTCCGTCGTGCTCGGGAGGCTGTTGTACAGGCCGGTGGCGTAAGACGGGGTGACCACCGTGTCCGCCTGCCCAGAGAAGATCATCGTGGGCACCCGGTCGTTGGCCAGGTTCGACGACGGCGAGTACGGCGCGATGCCGACCGCCGCCTTCAACGACGAGCGCCGGATGGCCGCGCTCAGCGCACCACCGCCGCCCATGGAGTGTCCAGCTACGGCCAACCGGTTCGGGTCCACCCGGTCGCGTACCGAGCTCTGCTGGGTCAGGTAGTCCAGCGCGGCGAGCAGCTGGGTGCCCCGGGCCGTGTCGAAGTCGTTACGACTGTTGGTCTCGATGCCGATCACGACGAAGCCGTGCGATGCCAGCCACGGTCCCATCCAGGCCAGTTCGGCGGAGAACAGGGCAGTGTAACCCGGCGAGATCGCGATGGCCCCGAAGGTGCCCTGGCTGGTGTCGGTCGGGTAGTAGATCCTGCCGCCGTTGAAGCCGTACCCGGTCGGGACGCTGACCGAGGTGTTGGCGAAGGGGCCGGTCTCGGCCGCGACGCTGGCCCGGGTGGGGTCCGGACCCCGCTGGTACGGGTTGTCGGCGGCGGACGCAGACCCGGTCGCCACGGTCACGGTGAACAGCCCGACCGCGGCGGCGATCCCGGCCGTGGCGAGCTTGAACAGCCGACCCCGCAAGCCGGGGGACATTCGGTCAGCATGGGTGTCCCCCGGGGGCGGGGGGTGGGGTGTGTGTCCTCGCACTGTCGGTACCTCCTGGTGGTGGGGTGGGGTGGGGTAAGGGGGGCGGGGGGGGGGGGGGGGGGGGGGGG